>NZ_JBSZCK010000029.1:0-21079 GCF_054166905.1 Mongoliitalea sp.
TAATAATAATTTAGTAGCAGGATTTCGAGTGAAGTCTTACTGGCCAGTTTTTTATCATTATCAAAATTTATTTCACATGAAGAAGTTCATTTTCTCAGCTGCTTTGATTGCAGCAATGGCGTATTTTCCTGTTGGAAAAGGGTATTCTCAAGCGTCGATAGATCCTGGTGAAGGAGAAGGTACTTGGATTTGTTGTCAGGTAAATTCTAATATAAGTTGTCCAGACCGGTTTGGTTTCCCTGATTATGAAAATTCTGTTAAAAGAACTGGAATTAAAACTTGTTCATAATCAGGCTATCAAAAATTTTTAAACAGTTTTAGTCTGACCCTTTGAAAGGGTCAGACTATTTAATTGCTATGAAAAAACACAAAATAATACTATCATTTTTGACAATACTTGCTTTTTGCATGTCTTGCAAAAAACATGAAACTAATGAAATACCTAAATTCAAACTAGCAGATTTCCATGAAACTAAAACATTAAATGGAAAAAAATATTTTTTCCCCGATATCCTTAAACCTTCTAGGATTCTATTCAAAAATGGTAAGTTGATCATTTCAGATCGATCTGGAATATCAATCTTACATAAAGTAGACATAAAATCAATGACTTATGAACATGAGATTGGGCAGATCGGCTGGGGACCTGGAGAAATCCCCGGAGTGTGGAATATTGACCCTGGGGTTGATGAAAACATGTTTTGGGTTTATTCCAATACTGGAAAACTGTTTGCAGCCTATGACTTGAATGATACAACTCCTAAGCAGCTGTACACCGATGTAGTTAAACAAAATGAAAACTGGTATTTAGCAACAAGTCTTCGTAAAGTCGACCACAAGGTATTTATAGGAAGGATGATCAATGGCGAAGATCAGTTTGTAGTATTTGACTCACTGGGTCATATCAAGCAAAAGATTGGTAAATGGGCAGAAGTGATGCCAAAGCTAAGTTATGACCCTTACTTGATAGCAGATCTCCACCAAGGAGACTTAGTGGGAAATGCCAAGAAAGGTATTTTTGTATTACCAAGTATATATGTAGACCGAATCGAAATAATTGACTTGAATCAAGGAACAAAGAAAACTGTCATTGGACCTTTGGACTATTATCCTGATTATAAACTCATAAAAAGCCGTGGACAACAAGAAATCATTCCAGACTTCAACACTACGATTTTAAACTACAACACCGGCTTTGTTGGAGAAAAGGAAATTTTTCTTGCTTACTTTGGATCTTCGAGAGAGGAAAGTGACGGAGAAGTTGACGTGAAAAATATTTTCGTGCTTGATTTTGATGGTAAACCTCTTAGGCGCTTTATTCTAGATCAAGCGGTTTTGAATATTACAGTTGACGAACAACAAAGAAAAATCTACGGCACTTCTACCGATAGAGAACCCGGAATCATAGTATTTAAGTACTGAAACACACCTCCACCTGTCAGAATATATCCCATTTTCTTACCTGTTGTCATAACTTTTGATAAATTCTGTCATCGCTTTCTGCCAATCTGACGTGATTTTTCCTCAAAATCTCCTTGGCACATGCATTGATTCAGAGGCAATGTAAACAATTTGTAATCAATTAAGACATACATATATCATGGGAAAAATCATAGGTATTGACTTGGGTACTACCAACTCCTGCGTTGCCGTAATGGAAGGTAACGAACCTGTAGTAATCCAAAACTCAGAAGGTAGAAGAACTACTCCTTCCATCGTCGCTTTCTTGGACAATGGAAATGGTGAAAGAAAAGTAGGTGACCCTGCGAAGCGTCAGGCCATCACCAACCCTGCCAACACAATCTCTTCTGTCAAAAGATTTATGGGTAAGAAGTTCTCCGAAGTTTCTGAAGAGAAAAAACACGCTTCTTACAAGGTAGAGCAAGGCTCAAATGACACGGTTGCCGTAAAAATCGGTGATCGTTCCTACACTCCTCAAGAGCTTTCTGCCATGATTCTTCAGAAAATGAAGTCTACAGCAGAAGATTTCTTAGGCCAAACAGTAACAGAAGCCGTTATCACCGTACCTGCTTACTTCAACGATGCAGAAAGACAAGCAACCAAAGAAGCTGGTCAGATTGCTGGTTTGGAAGTAAAAAGAATCATCAACGAGCCTACAGCAGCAGCTTTGGCTTACGGGATGGACAAGAAAAATCAGGACATGAAAATCGCTGTGTATGACCTTGGTGGTGGTACATTCGATATTTCTATCTTGGAATTAGGTGACGGTGTATTCGAAGTAAAATCTACCAACGGTGATGTACACCTCGGTGGTGATGACTTTGATCAAGTAATCATGAACTGGTTGGCTGAGGAATTCAAGTCTGAAGAGCAAATCGACTTGAGATTGGACCCGATGGCCTTACAGCGCTTGAAAGAAGCTTCTGAAAAAGCAAAGATTGAATTGTCAAGTTCAGCTTCTACAGAAATCAACCTTCCATACATCACAGCTACGCAGACCGGTCCTAAGCACTTGGTAAGAACACTTTCAAGAGCAAAATTTGAATCGTTGTCTGAGGACTTGGTAAGAAGATCCATGGAGCCTTGTAAGAAGGCGCTTCAAGATGCAGGTCTTTCCGCTTCTGAAATCGACGAAGTTATCTTGGTAGGTGGTTCTACACGAATCCCAAAAATCCAGGAGGAAGTTGAAAAATTCTTCGGCAAAAAACCTTCCAAAGGTGTAAACCCGGATGAGGTTGTAGCAATTGGTGCTGCTATTCAAGGTGGTGTATTGACAGGTGAGGTGAAAGATGTCTTGTTACTAGATGTAACACCATTGTCCTTAGGTATTGAAACGATGGGTGGTGTATTCACCAAACTCATCGAAGCCAATACTACTATTCCTTCCAAAAAATCTGAAGTATTCTCCACAGCCGCTGACAATCAGCCTGCAGTAGATATCCACGTTTTGCAAGGAGAGCGTCCAATGGCAAAAGATAACAGAAGCATCGGTAGATTCCAGCTTTCTGATATCCCACCAGCACCAAGAGGTGTACCTCAAATCGAAGTTACCTTCGACATCGATGCCAACGGTATCTTGAATGTGTCTGCTAAAGATAAGGGAACAGGCAAAGAGCAGAAAATCAAAATTGAAGCATCTTCAGGCTTATCTCAAGATGATATTGAGCGCATGAAGCGTGAGGCAGAAGCCAATGCTGCTGCTGACAAAGCTGAAAAAGAGAAAATCGAGAAGTTGAATCAGGCTGACAGTTTGGTATTCCAGACAGAAAAGCAATTGAAAGAGTATGGAGACAAGTTGTCAGATGGCAACAAAGCGAATATCTCTTCTGCTTTGGAGGCCTTGAAATCATCTCATCAGTCTCAGGATTTAGCTGGTATTGATGCTGCTATGGAAAACTTGAATAAAGCTTGGGAAGCTGCTTCTCAGGAAATCTACAATGCCACTCAAGGTGCAGGCGCTCAGCCAGGCCCTGATGCAGGTGCCAATGCTGGCAATGCCGGTGACGGTGTATCGGATGTAGATTACGAAGAGGTTTCCGAAGACAAAAAATAATTCACATCTAAACCAACAAAAAACGGCATCTGTAGCGAGACTATGGATGCCTTTTTTTGTAGAAGCGAGAGGTTAGAGGCGAGAGATTAGAAAAATAAGGAGGAGGGATGAAGGATGAAGGATGAAAAGATGTATAGCGAGAAATCTTGGGGGTTAGAGAGTGAAATATGCTTGCTTCGACAAGCTCAGCACAAGTGCGCGAAATAAATTGATATATGGCCTACTTCGACAAGCTCAGCACAAGTTCGGCGAAATATTAGGGGCATGTCAATAATAAGATCATTCCTAAAAAAATCGAGTATATTCAATACGAATACATCCGAGTCTAGTTTCTTTATCTCTCGCTTCTCGCTTCTATCACGCGAATCCCTACTTGGTTCTTTGTACTTAGTACTTGGTACACTATGTCCATTTCCAGTTTTTCGATTCTCGTCTTTTTCTCGCTTCTCGCTTCTCGTCTCTCGCTTCTACAACACCCTCTTGTTTCTTGCATCTTGATTCTTGGTTCTAAACAACATATCGTTAATAATACTACTCATGAAACTGACTGCTGATAATAAATTAAAAAAACTCATCATCGTAGGTGATCGGGTATTGATTAAGTTGAAAAAATCAGATGAGCGAACTTCCACTGGGCTGTACTTGCCACCGGGCGTACAGGAAAAGGAGAAGATTCAACAAGGCTACATCATCAAAACAGGTCCAGGATATCCTATCCCTGCCCCGGTAGAAGATGATGAACCTTGGAAAGACAGAGAGGAAAGTATTAAGTATATTCCTTTGCAGGCTAAGGAAGGAGATTTGGCCATCTTTCTGCTCAATGGCAGCTATGAGGTTATGTATGAAGGCGAAAAATACTATATCGTACCCCAGCATTCCATACTGATGCTGGAAAGGGAAGAGGAACTGTGAACACAGTGAGAAGTGGGCAGTGAACAGTGAACAGTGAGCAATGAACAGTGCTTGTGTTGCAATGAACAGTGCTTGTGTTGAGCGGAGTTGAAGGGATGAAGGTTGAAGGATGAAGGATGAATTAGTGGGGATTAAATCCGTCTGTGGGTTTTAACCCACGACTTTAATTGATTTTTTGGGGATAAAATTTGTTTGAATTCTTAAAGCATACACGCATCAATAGCCGTGGATTTTAATCCCCGGCATTGAAGGAGAAATGAACAATGAACAGTTAGCATGTGAGGAGTTGAAGCAAATATTGAAGAATTGAAAATTAAGAATGAGGAATTAGGAATGAAAAAATGCCCCCTAATTCCCATTTATACGCCACCCTATTCGAAATTTACAAATTCGGGGAATAGATAAGGGAAATATTTAATCCCCTACGGGATTTATTTATTCCCCCCGCAGCTACAAAAAAATAACGTGGGACTAATTCAGCAAATCAATACCAAATCCTCATTTGCAAAGGCAACATAATTGTAGCAAGGTGTCTCTACTCCTACATTTTTCTGTGAATTCCGCGCTTTCTGCGAGAAGCCCTTACTGATATCGGATTTCGAAATAATCCAACATCGCTTTAAAATTATCCTGAGCAGTTAAACAGGTATCCATCAAAAATTTTCTGATCTGGGGCCATTCTTGAAGTCCACGGTAATAAAAAAACTTAAGGTTTTCGTCAATAATAAAAGGCACCACTTGATTAGCCAAACATTCCTTTAACATAATCAACCTTCCAACTCTTCCATTTCCATCTTGAAAGGGATGTATCATCTCAAATTCATAATGAAAGCTGATGATGTCTTCAATCGTTTTTTTTGATTTTCTATGATACGATTGGAGTAGATTGCTCATCCTAGCAGCAACCTCCTTTGGTGGACAGGTTTCGTTCCCTCCAACTTCGTTAGGAAGCCGCTTGTATTCCCCAACATTGAACCAATCCTTCCTGCTATCCGAAGTGCCTGTTTTAAGAAAAAAGTGGAGTTGTTTGATAAAAGACTCAGATAACTTCATATGTGCCTTTTCAATCACTAAATCAATACATCTGAAGTGATTCGTTGTTTCAATGATATCATCCACATTGATACTTTCTGAAAATGCTCCAATGGTATTGGTCTCAAAAATAAACCGTGTCTGATCTTGGGTAAGTTTACTTCCCTCTATCCTGTTAGAGTTATAGGTCAATTCTACTTGCACCTTGTGATAAATCCCTCCTTTCAACTTCATTTCCTTTTGTTCCCTTAGGACATCAAGTAAAGTATCACTACTTTTCCTTTTCATGAATGTGATTTTTGAATCCTCCGGGATATTCCAGGTTTTCCCCGTCAAAAAAGCTCCCTTAATTTTTCCATTAGCACAATAATGCCTTACCGTCCTTGGGGATAGCTTATTTAACTTGGCAAATTCATTGACTGATAAATATAACATATTGGTATTTATTTGCCGATATCGGCAAATAACTTACCAAATATAAAGAATTATCGGGAATTATTGCCGTTGTAGGCAATTGACAGTGTGGGAATTTTTCTCAAAAAATCATTAAAACAACACATAATTCCTCAAAGAAGTCTGCCAATCTACGTCCATCGGCAATTCGATAAACTTCCCTTCAGGGGTAATCAGCATTTTTGTGGGATATTTCGTAATACCCAAGGTATCCTTCAACTCACTGGAGATTTCACTTACAGGAAAGGTGTATTTATTTTTTTTCATAAATCCCATCAAGTTCCGAGACATATAAGACAGCGTGTATATATTGAGATTGCTTGTAGAGTTGAGTAAGTTATTGGCATAAAAGGGCTGGAAATTTGGCAGATCTTTCACACATGGGACACACCAAGTTCCCCATACATATACGTAACTCCAATGTTCTTTTGGTGAGGCTAATTCTAATACTTCATCTCCAAATGGAATACTCAGCTGTGGAAGGTCTATTGCCTTGCTGTTAATAAATTCTCTCCAAAATATTTCAAACGATGCATTTTCCCCGTGTTTACTTGAAAATCGTTCTTTCAAGGCTTTGAGATTATCATCTGTTGGCTGCATAAAAGCAAATTCTGCCAACAATTCGATGGAATCACTATCACCACTGTTTTCCACCCGGTATGCTTGATATTTACTCCTAAAACCTACATGTATCCCATTGAATCCTGTTAAAAGCAAGGCGTCATGATAAGCGCCATAGCTATTTAGTTCATCCAATTCATCAGGGCTAAATTCAGCTGCTTTCTTTAAAAACTCTTCTTTTTCCTCTATATCTGAAAAAAGATAATCGTATGAATAAGCAACAAGAAAACGATTGGACGCCCGTGTTGTGTATTCCAAATAATCTTCCGGTATGTCAATCAGATACGGATAGGCTTCCAGCCGAGCAATATTGTTTGCTACAACTTGTTTTCTAAAGTCCTCCGATGCAGCATTTTTCTTCACTAATTCCTGTAGTGTCAATTGAGCATACCGTTCTACCTTCGCGTATTTATGAAAATTTTCTTCCTGCAGCCTGAGCAAATCTTCCCGGATCAAGGCATATTCTTCTTCGTCTTGTTCTGCAACAGCCCGGGCCCATAAATAAAGCGGTGCCAATGCTTCTTGTTGATTGGCATCAGCCTTTTCCCGTAGGGCTCCCAAATAATCCCTCCAATACCTATTTTCATCTTGTTGGATCAACCTAACTAACCTATCGTGCATGGTACTGTAGAAAAAGCTCTCACGTTGCTCATACAACTCCTCGGATTTTTTTATTGCCTTCTCGGTTTGGCCTTTTTCCCAAGCACGCTCAACTGAAGCTGAGGTTTTAGCAATTTGCTTAAAAGTCTGACTCCAACATACCTGAGAAGTAGCCAAAAAGATGCAAACAAGTATTAGTCTTACCATACATACAACAATATTGATTACCTAAAAACAAAAATTTATACGTGATTACTTGAAATTGGTTAATATGAAATAGCTGAGTTTTGATGCAAAAAGCTATTTGGAATACCAAGTTGCCACGACTGACAAATTTATACTGACTATCCTAACACGTTAAAAATCCACTATTTACTCGATTGAACACCATGTCCTGCCCTGAAAGGACAGCAAAACAGTGACCACGGACAAGACCTTTGGGCAGGCAATCTCAACTCCTTAGCCCTGATAGGGCAGCAAAACAATAACCGCAGGTAAAGACTCCTAGATTAGTCCCTATTCTCGCTAACACTGCCCTGAAAGGGCAACAAAAGTATCCGTGGGCGAGACCTGTGGATAGGCAACCACAACTCTACACCCTGCCCTGAAAGGGCAACAAAACAGTAACCGTGGGTCTTGACCCGTGGACCAAGCCAGTCTTTATTCTCTACCTGCCCTGAAGGGGTAGCACTACAACTAGGCATTATATTCAATCCCCCAACATATACTTTTCATCAAATGCAACTCCATGTTCTTCTAATAATCTTTTGTATTCATCATAGAAAGACTCTTTCCGATGATGTATTTTTTGATTTTTAATGTAATGGATGACCGCTGATTTCTCTTTAAAACTTACGGTAAAACTCCCATATCCACTCCGCCATCCTTTGAAATTTTTAATTTCTGGATGCTCTTTCAACCAGTCTCCTGCTGCTCTTTTTAATCCTTTTATAAAATCAACCAAACATATACTTGGGTGAATGTCTGTTAAAATATGAACATGGTCCTCTGTTCCGTTGATTTGATAAAGTTTACAGTTTTTATTTTTCGTAAACCCCCAGATATATCTGTATAAGTCTAGACAAAATTTGTCTGGAATTACACGTTCATTGGATTTTGTTCCAATGATAATATGATAGAAGTTTTGTCTGTATGAACTCATAGTTGAATTTTTTTACCTAAAATAGGCCCCAGACTATTGAGCCCCAAAAAACTTATTGAAATTAAATACTTAATTTCAGTAAGATATTTTAATATTGTTAAACCTTGTCTAGCTCTCTACCAAATACCATCAAAAGGCAAAACCACGGATTTTTATCCTTAGACAAGCAATTGCAACTCCTACACCATGCCCTGAAAGGGCATTAAAACAATAACCACGGGTCTTGACCCGTGGATAAAGCGCAACTCCCAATTGGTCTGCCCTTAAGGGGCAGCAGCATCAGCCAATTTAATAGAGATATTCTCTCAAAATCAACAGATAATACAAGCCCTTCAGGCTTGGCCTGTACTTAATATCATCCTGCACCATGGGTTTTGAAAACCCATGGTTACTATTGTGGAACCCTTTTCAAGGGTTCTTAGCACTTAAAGGTTAGTACAACATACTCACTATAAGTTAACCTTTCCTTCTCCTGCCCTGAAAGGGCAATAAAACAGTAACCACGGGTCTCGACCCGTGGATCAAGTCCAACCCCAACTGGTCTGCCCTGAAGGGGCAGCAGCATCAACCAAGCTGATGAAGATATCCTCTAAAAATCAATTGATAATACAAGCCCTTCAGGCTTGGCCTGTACTTAATATCATCCTGCACCATGGGTTTTGAAAACCCATGGTTACTATTGTGGAACCCTTTCCAAGGGTTCTTAGCCCAAAATTACCATGGTTGTAGTGCTCTTCCGCTTACTCAATGTCATCTTCACTTTTCCTCAAATTCAGAAAATTAATAAGTATACACAAACTGAATCTTAACTCAGAATAATGGAAAATCCACTAGCTTCACCCTGCCCTGAAAGGACAGCAAAACAGTAACTACAGGCAAGACCTTTGGGCGGGCAATCTAAACTCCGTAGATCTGATAGGGCAGCAAAACAATAACCGCGTGTAAAGACACGTAGATCAGCCCCTATTCTCGCTAACCCTGCCCTGAAAGGGCAAAAAAAAGTATCCGTGGGTCGATACCTGTGGATAGACAACAACAACTCCTATACCCTGCCCTGAAAGGGCAACAAAATAGTAACCACGGGTCTTGACCCGTGGACCAAGTGCAGACTCCTCTAGGACTGCCCTGAAGGGGCAGCACTAACACCAGCTATCTAGAGCAACACATAATTCCTCAGATAACTTTGCCAATCAAACCCAAAGGGGATAATCACATAATTTCCATCCGGAGAAATCAAGATTTTGGTCGGGTAACCTTGGATTCCTAGAACTTCGGTCATATCATACGTAATCTCAGAGACAGGAAAGTCATAGCCATTTTTCTTCATGAAAGCCTGAAGATTTTTCGATCCGAAAGAAAGGGTGTAAATTCTCAACTTTCCATCTTCCCTTTCGAGATTTTTGGCATAAAAATCCTGTAGTTTTGGTAAGTCTTTGACACAAGGACCGCACCAAGTGCCCCACACATATACATAGGTCCAAGAATCCGATGATTTGGCAAAATCCAATACCTCGGAATCGAAAGGGATACGGACTCTTGGAATCGGTCTTCCCTTACTATGGATAAAATTGCCCCAATACTGTTCAAAAGACTCCTCCTTTCTCGAGCTTTCGTAAAACTCTCTCAAGGAAGTCATATGAGCGTCTGTTGGCTCCGTAAATGTCAGTTCAGCCAACATTTCAAAAGTTACTTTCTCTTGCTTATGAATAGACAAAAACTCCTGATACTTGGACTTAAATCCGATATCTTTTCCATTACCAGTTAGTAGAACAGCATCGTAAAAATAGGCCGTAAAATTCGCTTGATCGGATAAATCAGGACTGTACTCGGCCGCCTTAGCCAAATACTCTTCCTCAGGTGCCACATGGGAAAATAAAAAGTCATAACTACTAGCCAACATATACCGCTTCCATGCCCGGTTCTGCCCATTTTTACGGTCCGATGGGATTTCATGAATCCAAGGATCGGAAGTTAGTCTCTTGATATTCTTTTCTAAAATTGCTTCGACTGTAGCTTGATCGATTGCCTCTTTTTTGATTAAATCTTGCAAAACAAGTAGAACATACAACTCTGACTTGGAAATGTCTGGTTGATATTCCTTTTGCATTTGAATCAACTCTTGCTGTATGCCTGCTAAATCCTCAGAATCACTAGTCGGCAAGGATCTGCTCCAGAACAAAATTGGCTCAATCAGTTGATTGATGGCGACATCATCCAATGCATATAATTGCTCCAAATAATTCAATCCAATTTGATTGTTTTGTTTCTTGATTTTTTGTGCTAAATCAGCATGGATTCTTTGGGCAAACATATCCTGGTCTATACTATACAACTCCACAGAATTTTTGACTGCCTTGTCAATCTTTCCCTTCTCCCATAACTTATCCAGGGAATTCGATAAGCGAATGGCTTTTAAAATTGACTGAGCATTTGCAGTCATTGAAAAAGTCAAAAAAAACAAAGTAATGAGTACAACATTTTTCTTCATCAACATCCGATTAAGGGTAAAAGAACTCAACTATCTAGTTTGGTAAAAACACCTGACAACAAAATCCATACGTGCTAAACTCATTAAAGTTACCTTTAAAAATAGTTACCTGCAACCCCAAAAAAACAGAAACTCTAAAATCTTTCGTATGGATTACCGAAAACCATAAATCCTATCCATTCGATTAAACAAAAAGGTAGGCGTTGCCTACCTTTTCTTTCATTTTTTTTCCGTGTGTTCTGCGCTTTCCGCAAGCCCTTCCTTAGTACCCTCCTTGCATTAAAATCACTAATAATGCTTGCTGAATGGCCAAGTACCCATCTTTATTAATCCAAAATTCATCTAAGCTATGAACTCCCCCACCTATGCCACCACGACCAATTGTCACGGCTGGAATTCCTTTGGGAAAAGCAATATTCGCATTGGTTGAACCTGCGCTGAGAATGGGAGCCTTTCCTGAAAGGAATTTGGCGGTAGCCATTACCTGTTGGATAAGCTCCGAACTAGGATCTGCCATACCTGAGGGTCTATCGCCTACTTTTTCCACCTCCATAGTCAAGGGAGTACCTCTTCGAATGATGGCATTTTCCTTTTGTAAGCCCTCTTCCATGGCTTTCAAAAACAGCTGATTGATACCTTGAAGCTTTTCCTGACTTTCAGATCGCATATCCACCAACATAAAGGATTCAAATGGAATAGAATTGACGGAAGTACCTCCTCCTAAAACAGAAACACTGTAGGTAGTTTTTGGACCTGCTTTGGTAAAGGCATCCGCTTGTGGAATAAATGCTGAAACTGCCTGAGCTAGGGCATTATGAGGATTCCCAATTCCAAATGCCCCATACGAATGACCACCACTTCCTTTGAAGGTCACTTTGTACCGCAGCGAACCTATACCCCCGTTGACAATATCCTCCACCGCACCACCATCGATGGCAATGTGGGCATCGATTTTGGGTGCCCCTTCTCTAAACAAGTGCTTCATTCCCAATAAATCTCCCAATCCTTCCTCACCCACTGTGCCTGCAAACCAAATATCATGTGTAGTACGGATATCTTGATCGTTCATGGTCTTCAGTAATGCAATGACTACTGCTAAAGCACGGTTAGCATCAGAAATACCAGGAGCAAATAAGGTATCCCCCTTTTGCCTGACTGTCACATCCGTGCCAAAAGGAAAAACGGTATCTAAATGGCCTTCAACCAAGATGGTTTTCGAGGAGTTTGTCCCTTTTCTCAAAGCAATCACATTACCCACCTTATCCGTCCACACCTCGTCAGCTCCGGATTGGCGAAGCATTTCTTTGAATACCTTCCCTTTTTCAGCTTCATGAAAGGATGGCGAAGGGATTTCCGTAAGGGTAATCATATCCGCAATGGTCTGTTTGTCAATTTGGCGGATGTAGGAAAAAGCTTGCTGAATGCGGGAATCCTTCACCAATTGCTCTACACGCTGTGTGTAGACAGGCTCAATTTTCTGTGCAAAAAGGAAAGAAGTATGTAGAAATGCTAACAGCGTTAGACCAAGAATTCGATTCATGATAAGGACGATTTTATGCCTTGAAATTGAACATAAATATTTACAGTCCAAAACCGCTTGTTAAATTTTCATTTCTCACTCACACTGTTCACTTTTCATTGTTCATTGTTTTCATCCTTCCGCCTTCATCCTTCATCCCTTATCTCCTGCTTCTCGCCTCTCGCCTCTCTCTCGCTTCTAATTCAGGTACCTAAGCCTGTCGAAGGGCTAGCTTCTCTCCCAACCAACACCATCGGATCCTGCTTCAGCAAATAGACCAAAGACTGATAAAGCTCTGGATTATAGGTCTTCAATTCAGCGGATTTTTCAAAAAACAGCTCGAGAGCAACAGCAAAAAACTCGTGTTTATTCGTCCCAGCATATGCTCGAAAAATACTGTATTCCTCTCCTTTAGAGATTTTTTCCATTTGGGCATAGGCATGTTCTGCATACTGCCTCCAGCGGGTTGGGTTGAATACCACGCTACCTATATTGTAGTGAATTTGATTTTCCAATTTCAAGGCATGGGCCATCTCATGGATTCCCAAGTTTCTACCAGAGACAGGATCCCCTACCCCTTCCAAAAAATTGATCATACTCAAAACGATGATCCCCAATTTGGGATTCACTTCACCAAAATGATATTGCTGATTGATGGTGGAGTAATAGGAATCGGGGTAAACCAAAACCTTATTAAAATGCTCAAATCGAAAGTCCCGAAAACCAAAAGAGACTTTCACAGCAGTTGCAGCAATCAACAGCCTGACTTTTGGAGGAATTTCCTTGAGTTCTCCACGGGGGATGAATTTTTTCTGATCCAAAAAGAAAAATACCCGCTCTTCAAACTCTTTTTGATGATCCATTGAAAGGCCCGCATAATAGGGGAAAAAGCGATTTAAAAAACCCTTTTGTTCTTCGCTCAATTGAATCCCCAGCACCTTGTACTTTACACTTTTATAGCCTACATACAGCCACTCTGCAATATCCAAAAGCAAGGAAAAAAGAAACATTGGTCTAAAATTTGTGGTTTTTTTTTGAAATAAACTCAGAAAATTTTAAAAATACGGATTTTTACATCTTTAATTCATTTCATTAAAACCCAACTACATTTTGCGATTTCTAAAAAAAATCAACTCCCTTTCATTTGTTGTCATTCTTCTAAGCTCCTTTTTTACCAATCAAGTAAGCGGACAAATCCTAAATATCGAACGTTATCGCCTCCAAAAAGACAGCACTAAAAATTTTATTGCCAAAGCCACTGGAGGGTTAAACGTTTTTAATCGAAGTGCTTCCGTAGAAGACCCAGTAAATCTATTCGGGTATAATCTGGATATCAATTCTTTGTACCAGCCTGGTAAACACGCCTTCATATTTGTCACAAAATTCGACTATTTGAGAATCAACGACTCCGACTTTCTAAACTTTGGACTAGTCCATGGGCGGGTGGTTTTTAACAGGGATAGTAAGTCCCATGTGGAGGCCTACACTCAATATTCCTTTGATAATTTTAGAGGATTGGCTCCTCGTTGGATTATCGGAGGAACGTGGCGAAATAGACTGATCAATACGACCAAAAGTACCTTTGTAATCGGAATCGGTGCACTGAAAGAATGGGAAACTTGGCAGCATCCCGTGAATGAAGAATTTATTAATGTAAACTTTATCAAAAGTGCTAATTATCTTTCCCTGCGACAATCTATCAATGATTTTGTAGATTTAAATACGGTAATTTATTTCCAAACGGGTTATGACAGCGATATCAGTTCCCTCAGGAACCGCCTATCGGGCAATATCAATTTAAATACAAAAATCACAGAGTTGTTCTCATTTACCAATTCTTTTGAGTTCTCCTATGAGGATAACCCTATCGTACCTATTACTCCATTTATTTTCAATTTTCGAACGGGAATTTCCTTTGATTTTTAATTGAGTAGCTGATAGCGGTTTAGTAAAAAAATAATGATTATTGCAGGCCAAAGCTTCCAGCAACTTGCAATAATTTTATATCTTGCGCTGATGGAAAATTTTGTTGTTTCAGCTAGAAAGTATAGACCTTCCAATTTCAAAAGTGTGGTGGGGCAAAGCCATATTACCACTACACTTAAAAATGCGATCAAAAATAACCATTTGGCGCAGGCATTTCTGTTTTGTGGCCCAAGAGGGGTTGGCAAAACTACATGTGCGCGTATTTTGGCCAAAACGATCAACTGTCAAAACAAAACAGCTGAATTTGAAGCTTGCAATACCTGTGATTCTTGCAAAGCATTCAATAACAATGCTTCCTTCAACATCCACGAATTGGATGCTGCATCTAATAACTCGGTAGATGATATTCGTAACCTCGTAGATCAGGTTCGGTATGCACCTCAGCAGGGTCAATACAAGGTCTATATCATAGATGAGGTTCACATGCTATCCAATCAGGCCTTCAATGCGTTTTTGAAAACCTTGGAGGAGCCTCCTAGCTACGCCATTTTCATCTTGGCTACTACCGAAAAGCATAAAATCATCCCGACCATTCTTTCCCGTTGTCAGATATTTGATTTCAACCGTATCCAAATCAATGATATGGCTGAACACTTGCAATACATTGCAGGTGCAGAAAAAATCGAAGCTGAGGAAGAGGCCTTGAGATTGATCGCAACCAAGGCTGATGGAGCTTTAAGAGATGCCCTTTCTATTTTTGACTTGATAGTCACCTACTCAGCAGGCAACAAACTGACCTATCAGGAAACGATCAGCAACCTTCATATCTTGGATTATGACTACTACTTCAAAGTAATAGATGCCTTATTGGAAGGAAGTATCGCTAAAGTGCTCTTGATTTTTGATGAAATCTTGAAAAAAGGTTTCGATGGTCACAATTTCATCGTGGGACTGTCCGAACACCTACGGGATTTGATGGTCTGCAAGGATGAATCTACGATCCAACTCATTCAAGTTTCTGAAACAATCAAAAAACGCTACTTGGAGCAATCAACATCTGCTTCCCTTTCCTTTTTACTATCCGCACTCAACATAAGCAATCAATGCGACATTCACTACAAAGGTAGTAAAAACCAGCGACTCCATGTAGAATTAGCCTTGATGAAAATGGCTAAGTTACCGCATGCCATTGCCTTAGCGGCAGCAGCAGATGAGTCAAAAAAAAAAGTCTGAGTGAGGAGCAGTCCAGCCCTGAAGTAAAACCTGCACTTGTAAAAACAGTCAGTCAAATGACTGTCAAAAAAACAGTAGTACAAAAGACCATTGCTATCCCCAAAAGTATTGCAGATGCGCAGGTGATTGCTAATGAAAACCCTCAATCAACCACAGTAGCAACCTCAGAAGAAGACATCAAAAATGAAGTCAAAGAGGCTCCTGCATTGGCTGAAACTTTTGATTTGCCCAAACTCAACTATGTACTTTCTGAAATTATCGAAGACTTCAAATCAAATCATAAAAACTTAGAAATAACTGTTCTAAAACAGGAAGTGAAGTTGGATGGTGAAAAAATAATTTTCCAACTGAACGGAGAGATTCAGGAAGAGATTTTCCAGAAACTTAGACCAGAGCTTTTGGGAATTCTTCGTAGAAAACTCAACAATTACAGTATTTCCCTAGCTGCTGAATTGGTTGAAGAAGATGAAGAAAGTTCTGCTCAGCGGCTTTACACCAATTCGGACAAGCTCCGTTTTTTGCTACAAAAATCTCCGGCACTCGGTGAGTTACAAAAACGATTTGGGCTGGAAACTGACTTCTAAAAGTCAATCCCCAGTCCAAAATTTATCATGTTTTGGAGCTGTATTGCCTGTCTCGGGGGGCCTGATTCCTGCTGAATAAATACCCGCTCATCATAAATCAAAATTGTCTCAATCCGGGTGGTAATGTACTTGTTTACCCGCATAGAAATGACCGAGTTAAAATTCACCACAAAATTCCCGAGCCGCTCGAAGTTAGTAAAGAGATTTAAGTCAGCTCTCCAACGTATATTTTCGATAATTTCGAAATCAGTCTGAGAGCTAAAGGAAAGACCGGCCTCCGCCAATACACGTTCTCCAGGTATCACACCAAAAGCACCTGCATTACTCAAAGAGTCATCCATCACAATGGTAAATCGACCTGTAAAAGGAGAAGCAATCAAAGATAAGCGATTATTTTTCTCGTATTGACGGCGATAGTTCAAACCCGTAGAAGATTGCACATAAGCAGGTGCCAAAAAGTCAGACAAGCGAGTCCGGGCATCTTCTTCAGCGCCGGCAGGCCTAAAGAATCGATAACCGGCCAATAGCTGCGTCCGGGCATCAATTTGTGTAGACAAATACCATCGAGGAGTTAATTCGCGCCCGTATTTGGAAATAAATATAAAGTTGTCGTTAGTCTTACGAGTAGCAAAGCGTCTATCAGAGATGCGGTTAAATCCCGCATTGACTGTTAAATTAGAGTCCCAAATAATTGCATCCTTTTTATAATTGGCAAATAACGCTGCACCGGTATTTAATGCCAAATTACTTGCGCCCCCCGCATTCCAGTTTGACAAACTCACTTGTTGTATGCTCAGATTAAAGTTTCCACCTTTTTTCCAAAATATAGGTTTGGGTTTTTCCTTGATAATGATGGAGTCTCCAATCATGATGATGGTGTCTCCACTGATCAATAAGGTATCTGCTTTCAATAAGTCATCCACCTGAGCTACTACTCGTACTGAGCAAATGCTCATAAAAAAGAAGAAACCGATGAGAATTCGTTTCATGAAGATTGCGTGAATAGAATTATTGATAAATCGTCAAACGTTGACCTACTCGAATGGTATTATCTTTTAGATTATTCCATTTTTTGATATCATCCACAGCAACTCCATATCGTTGACTTAATCGGAAGAGTGTTTCTCCAGCCAATACGGTATGGGTAACTGTCTTTCGAGCAGGAGAAGTATTCGTAGGTGTGCTGACAGCGGGAGTCTGAACCTGCTGCTGAGGCTGAACCAAAGGCCTAGAGGGCTGGTTAGTACCTTCCATCAGCTGTTTCAGTTCGCCGGCTGACACATATTGAATATCCTCGTTACGTTTACGATGCTCTTGCAAATATAGAATCATTCCAGGTCTCAACGAATTATCTTCCCGTAATCTATTTTTCGCTTTCAATGCAGCCACCTTCATCCCATACTTTTGAGAGATTGACCAAAAGGTTTCTCCTGGTTTCACGACATGCTCTTTTGCTTCGGCAGTACCTCTTTTGGGCTCGGTATAATAGTATTGGCCTTCTTGAATTTTTTCTCCTTTATCCAAATCGTTGATTTTTCTCAAGCGTCGTTCTTTCAAGCCTACCTGTCTTGCCAACGCTTCTTGAGGCATATTGGCAGCTGCTTGTATCCCATCCAACTCATTTACCTTAATCTGATTGGGTTTGGTTGCCTGCTGCTGATTGCCGGTGATTTTTGGAAAAGCTTCGGTGGAAGTTGCCACAGCAACAGCCCGCTCCACAGACTCACTGCTAGTGCTCGTGTTTCTTCTGACCGCAGGAACAGCAGGTGCACCACCTTGACGGATGTAAAAAACGGAATACGGCTTATCCCCTGGTATACTTCCTTTCGAAGCCCATTTATTATATTCTTTTAAATGTTCTTCCGTAACCCCCAGTCTTGGTGCCAATGCTTTCAAGGTTACGGGCCCCTGAATTCTGGTTTCTTCCAAATAGGACTCAGAGCTGGCAAATAGCTGCCACCGTCCTTCGAATGCTACCTTGTGTGCCAAAAACTTTTTAAAGTACCAATGGGAATTCCGATCAATTTCAATGACTTTTTTTCCGTTGAATTGGTTTCCAAAATATGCTCTAGCGCCCCCCAATCCCATTTGATAAGATACCAAAGCACACATCCAATTATCAAAAGAGTTATTGTGCTTTTTCACATACAAAGCAGCCCCTCTACTAGAGGAAACAATGTTTTTTCGTTCATCTACCTGAGCATCTACCCGTAGGAAAACCTCCTCGGCTGTTCCTTGTTTAAACTGCCAAAAACCAACTGCATTGGAAGTAGACACGGCGTCAGGAATTAAACTCGACTCTTGAATAACCAAATATTTAAAATCCTCTGGTACACCTGCATTTTTCAATTCACGTTCCACATACGGCATATACAGGGCTACCCGCTCTGCTTTGACACGGAAAAAAGTTGGATTGCGATACAAAGCATCTACATCCAGCTGGATTTCTCTCCTTGCCTGCTCATTGATCAATATTCTCAAATCAGCAAAAGTAATCTCCCGAGGCACTTGGGGGATTTGCTGGGCAGATGCAGGAAATACCCAGCCCAGTACCAAAAGGCAATAAATAAATTTCTGTAATTCCTTTCTCATAATTTTCGGGCCATCATCAGTCCATCACGGATAGGAAGCAAAACATTCTCCACACGTGGATCTTCCTGAACCATTCGATTGTAATCCAATAAAGCCTGCGTATCCTTGTCAATTTTTTGCCCCGGTGCGACCAATACCTTCCCCGACCAGAGCACATTATCTGCCAAAATAATACCCCCAGGATTGACACGATCAATCACCAACTCATAATATTTGTTATAATTCGCTTTATCGGCATCGATAAATACCATATCAAAGCTATCTGCTAATGTAGGAATGATATCCAAGGCATTTCCCAAGCGATAATCAATTTTATTATCCAAACCTGAGCGCTCAAAAAATCCACGGACCATAGGCTCTAACTCATCATTGATATCCAAGGTAATCAATTTCCCATCAGCACCTAACCCTCTAGCCATACATAATCCGGAATAGCCCGTGTAGGTTCCAATTTCCAGAATGACTCTAGGTCTCAACATTTTCACCAAAAGCTCCAATACCTTCCCCTGCAAATGTCCCGAAAGCATCCTCGGCATCAAAACTTTAGCATGCGTCTCTCGGGTAATATGTAGTAATAGCTCATCTTCTGGACTTGTATGGTCCTCGCAGTAAGCCAATAATCGTTCGTCAATAAATTCCATAGTCAGGCTGGTACATATTGTAAGAAACTCAACTGATAAGGATCGTAGACCTCATTGGCTATGTCCATCAAGTCCTCAGCAGTCGTCCCTCTAATTTGGTCAAAGATACTGTCCAAGGATTCAATTTTCCCCTTATCCAACAAATTTTTACCAAATACGAGCATCAATGCAGCATAGTTCTCCTCTGCCATCGCCATTTGTCCAATCGCCTGTTCCTTCGCCATGTGAAGCTGCATGGTTCCCAATCGCTTGGTTCGCAACTTTTCCATTTCTTTTAAAACTAATTTTTTGGCCTTTTTTACTGTATTTTGTTCGGTGCCGAAGAAAACTCCCACAAAGCCCGTATCCGAATAGGCTTGGTAGGTAGATTCTACACTATATACGTATCCGTACTTTTCCCTCAAAGCCAAATTCAGACGACTATTCATACTTGGGCCACCCAAGATATTGTTGAGTAAGTATAACTGAAACCTTCGCTTGTCATACAAGGAATATGCTGGCTGACCTATAGCACAATGGGCCTGTGTAATTTCGCGTTCCACTACTTTGTCAGCTGGACTGTATTGGAGAAAAGGACTTCGGACATAGAGACTTCTCTTAACAGGAATTCCTGCCAAGAAACTCTCAACTCGCTGCAAAACCTTTGTAAAAGGAATATTTCCCACAACAGAAAAAACAAGCTGGGTAGTATCCATTCGAGAAGAAATGAAATCAAAAAAATCCTGTTGGGAAAAACTTTTTACTGTCTCCTCCCTTCCCAAAATATTTCTACCCAAAGCATGACCTTCAAAAACCATGGCATCGAAATCATCTTGGATAGAATCATCCGGAGAGTCTCTGTACATGGACATTTCCTCTAAGATCACCTGTCGTTCCTTTTCTATTTGCTTTTGAGGGAAGGTGGAATTAAACGTAATGTCACAAAGTAATTCGGCTGCTTTGCCAAAATGTTCCTTTAGTGTCGTAGCGTAAAAACAGATCTTCTCTTTTGTGGTATAGGCATTCAACTCTCCGCCCAAGGACTCTAGGCGATTGAGGATATGAAAAGCCTTTCGTTTTTTGGTACCCTTAAAAGCCATGTGCTCCCAAAAGTGCGCCAAGCCCTCTTCCTCCTTAGACTCATCCCTACTTCCGATATTCACTATAAAACCACAATGCACCATCCGCGTATGGGTGACTTCTTGGTGCACGATGCGGATGCCGTTGGGCAATTCCTTGAGATTATACTGCATGCAAACTTTTTCTATGGTAAAGAAACCAATTGATTCCAAGACTTGAAACAAATCCTAAGCGCAACTGATTCAATTACAAAAATAAAAGTGTTTTCGGGATTACAACACTGGAATAGAATTACTGGCAAGAGAAGGGGATTTGGGAGAATAGATTATATTTGTTGGAGGGAGTCAACAGTCCATAGTCAACGGACCACGGTGAGCTGAGCAGTGAGCAGTTGATAAATTAGGAATGCTTGGGCTGAGCGTAGTCGAAGCAAGGAATTAGGAATTAGGAATGAACTGAAAGGATGAAGGAGGAGGGATGAAGGATGAAATTTTAGATCTTAGATTTTAGATTTTAGATTTGAAAGTGGGAAGTAAGTTTCCTTTGCAGGTATGGCGAGAAAAAATGTCGAATGATGAACGTCGAACTCCGAATAATGAATAAATGTAAAGAATGATGGACAGGTCCTATGAAAGGGAATGAAGTTCGTCTGTGGGTTTTAACCCGCGAAAGGAATTAGCATTTATGATCTTCATTCAGTTTATTTTGTGACCAAAACACCCATCAATAGCCGTGGATTTTAA
>NZ_JBSZCK010000030.1:0-26305 GCF_054166905.1 Mongoliitalea sp.
AGGGGATTGCAAATCCCCTTTTATCTGCTGACCGAGATTGCAAATCTCAGACCGCGAAATTCTACATTCCCACCAACAGTTCACTATGCACGGCCCACTCTTCACTGCCAACTGCCATTCTTAATTCTACATTCTTAATTCCACATTCCCCCCCACTGTTCACTGCTAACTGTTCACCTCCCAAACTGCCTCAGCAGATCATCCAACCTCGGCGTGCCCGTTCTGTACCTTCTTCCAACCGGAGTCTCGGCATTGATGGAGTATTCCCAGCGGAATTCTTCGGTGGTGCGGAGTTCGACGCGGCGGGTGCGGAGAAGCTTGCCAGGCCATAAGGGAAAGGCCAACTGAAACCCAGCCGTGGTGCCGATATCGGTCGCAGAAGCAAAGAAACCTACATCCCAACTCCCATATTGCCTGATCAAATCCATGCGAAAACCTCTATCCCCGGCGAGAAACTGCCCGCCCATGGCTTTAAGAGTCAATCCCTCCCACGGCAATCTATATTCTACATCTGCCAAGGCCACCCAATCACTCACAGGACCTGTGAAGAACCGCTCTTGGCTAAAGACATAAAAGCCTGTTCGATTGACCTGCAAACCATAAGACCAGCGACTGTCCAAGCGTGCATAGCGGTACTGCACATCCCAGCCGTAGCGGTCAAATACAAACAACCCTGTCTGCAGCAGCACAAAATGCCCGGGCTTGATTTGTTTGAGGTAGTTCACATGGGAAGGTCCTATATGGGGTCTTTCGGAAGTACGATCCAGGCGGTTGCTGATGGGGACGTAGAGGCCGGTATGTACACTCAAACCGGGCAGAATGTAAATCCGCGTATCCAATAACATCCCAAATTTTTCTTGTATAGGCTGCTCGAAATTCCCAAAACGAATATTCAGATCGGGCATCAAGCGAAAATTGAAGCGGTACTTTTGGGGAGACCAGGCTTGGCGTAGGATGCGGCGCTCAGATTCCTCCAAGGCTGTCCATCGATTGTGGGCGTCAAATACACCCACGGACTCTCCCAAGAGCAAAGGAGCCAAGCGTAACAAGGAATCGGCAATCCCTTCTTCCGCTGCCAAAGTCCGAATTAAATCCATGGATGCCAGAGGATCCCGAAAATTTCTATGCTCGTATTGGATCAGGTAAGTGCCGGACTCCTCTTCCAACACATGCACCTGCTCAAAACCTGCCCGCTTCATAGCAGCACCCAACTGTGCCTCCACCGCCCAAGGAAGGAGGATAAAACCCAGCAGTAGCCCTATGATTTTCTGAAAACTAGTCATGGGCTTGTGGTTTGAAGCGTCTAAACTCCCGTGGCTTGACGTCTAAAGGTACATTCAGATGCAAGCCAGCTCCCAAATGACGCAGCCCATAGGCATTAACCTGTAGGGAAATCCGTTCTTTCCAGAGATTGGCAAAAGCACCTGCATGTACTCCTCTGCCATCGTGCTCCAGCATCAGACCACCCAGATTTTCATAACTCCATTGCAGGGCTCCAAAGATTCCCGTCAGGTAAAAATTATTGATGCGCTCTTTTCGTGCGAAGCCGGGCAGTAAAGGCTCCCGGTTTTTGTCCGTTCCTTCTGTCCCTACCCAATATACGGGTAATCCATAACCCACACTTCCGCCCAATTTCCAACCTGAACCAAGCTCTCGGGTTTTCGTCAGGACAATGGCATGATGACTAAGATAATCTGCAAAGGAATTAAATTGGGGTAAAGTGAAAAATAAGGAAACATCCGGTCTCCAAGAATCTTCCCTTTCCTTCAGCAAGCGCAGGGAAAAATCCAAATGTCTATCCCCAATACCGATCCTCGGCACTTGGGGTAAATAAGTCATATTTAAGTTTACACGTAAAAAAGGAGTCACATCTACCGCGGCATGGTACATGAGTTCGTTCGCAAATCTCAACATAAAATGATTAATAGCATGGGCTTGTGGAATGCTCACCACACCCATACTTGCCGTGGGTCCTTCGGACCACTGACCTTTGGGGGTAAAGATGTATCCGGGCTTGCCGAGTACATTGTGTTGAGCTCGCAAGTCTGTGGGGATTCCCCACAACAGGCTGAGCACTAAAAATAGGCTGAGTAAGGAAACCCTACCCAGCCATTGTGTTGGTGTTTGTATCAATTACTGTTACCTTCTTCATCTCCGTTACTTACGGAGTTTTGCTTGTTAAATATACTGGAAATTTTAAAGCGCAGACTCAAACCGATCTCAAAACCTGCCAAAGCATTGCTGTTGGTTTGGAGAGGAGCACCCGGCTCGGGTCTGAACAATAAATTGTAACTACCGGTATTATAACGCAAATCCAAACCTACTCCGATGACTTCGGTCAACATGTATTCCGCATCAGCTTTGAAATAGGCACCGGTGGTACGCCCGTTAAAGGTTGTGGGCCCCGAGGAACCTTGCGCCCCTATCACGGTACGGGTGACTTCGTTTTGAATGTAGTAGGTATTCAATCCTACTCCCGCCCCAACAGTGAATACATCGGATAAGCCCTTGTGGTAAAATGCACCAAAGGAAAGCGGGATGATGCGTTGCCTGATTTCATCTGTGACGGTAAATCCCGTAAATCTGCTTTGTCCCGTATACGTAGCATTGGAAATAGCTACCCTCCCTTCTACTCCCAATCCATTGTAAAGATCCAAGGTTGCAAACAAGGAAGGAATAAGCGATCGGCTGCTTGTGGTGGTATTCAGCGGTTGAAACATGGAGGCAAACTCCCCTTCTCCGGCCCTGTCCCAGGTACTCAAACCTATACCTACTCGTGTCAATTGTACTTGCGCCATGCCTAGCTGGGCGATCATTGCAAATGAAAGTACGAAAACAATTTTTTTCATAGTCCTATAAAATTAGCTACCGGATCCTTGATTGTGACATGCATTTAAAGCCGTATTCAAAATGGCGTTGATTTCCTGAAGTGCTGCGTTGAAAGCCGCGGTCAGGGAAGCAATAGCCGTATAACGCGCTGTGGTGGCGTTGGCTATATCTGCCAGGCGAGCTGCTTCGATGGCTGCCAAATCCGCATTCAAGCCTGCGACCAAGGCTGTTTTCCAAGAAACCACATACACAAAGGCAAACTGACGGATACTGTTAGCCAAGTTGGCACTGAGGGGCTGAATGGCTGCCGCTGCCAACTGTAAATTACTGCCAACTGACTGCACTGTTTGAATGCGCTGCTGGTACAAGGTATTCACTTGCGTGATGCGGGTAGCAGCTCTTGTAGCGGCTTCCTGTGTGCGTCTATCAAAGTTGGCCGTAATGGTAGCCAATTGGGCATCTCTATTTTGGGTAATGCGGGTGAGTGCCTCGTCATACGCTGCCCTTGCGGCATCTGCACAAGGCCCTACCAAGGTATTGATTCGGGCATTCAGTCCTTCTTCGATCCAATCGAAGTCCAACTCCGCAGCGGGTGGCAAAGGTTGAGGCAAGCGCAACTCCGGAAACAGATTGCTGATCTCGGGATTCTGCAAGAGGGCTTCCACAGCTGCCAAAGCTGCCTCGGAAAGACCATCCTCCTCATTCAGGATTTCTGCAATCCGCTCGGCAGACAGCGCATTGATTTCTGCTGCAAAGGTCGCTTGCTGCGCAGGAGTCAAAGCGGCAATGCCCGCACTAAGATCTGACAGGATTTCCTGATTTTCTTCGGTAATATCATCCGGGCTTGTAGCACCTGTGATATCTGTAATCACCACTTGCGTGATTGCCGGTTCTATGCTCTCTGCCAACGGTGGAATCACCGCTGCTGGATCGGGGTCGTTGACAGTTGGGATGTTCCCGACGTTATCAAAATCGTTGTTCACGAAATTGAAGGGGTCCAAAAACTCCAGGTCTTTGTCCGCACATTGGACAAAGGCCAAGCCGATCATGAGCGCCATGGGGATAACCCACAGTTTTCTGAGCGACAGGTTAGATTGCTCTTTTATAAAGAATGGTTTAAGTGAGAAAATTGAGTGTAAAATGTGTGCATACCGGTTCCCTAGCGGACCTACGGAATGTGCTTGCAGGAATCTTGGAAGTATAGAATGAAACTGGGCTGACTCCAAGATGTAAATGGAGTCTGCAAGGTTCGAGCCGAACCCAGCCTGGCTAAATCATTCAAGTGGCCAAGAAAAGCTACCCAAATACCTAGCATTCTACGGAATGGTGAAGTAAAAAATAGATATAAAATAATGTCAACTGTATCATATCCTCAACAGGACAAGTATGAAAGAAAACTCAGCTTGCGAAGCGTAATGCCCACAAGCTGATTAGGTTGTATCAATAGTAGAAGTAATCCCCGACGTTTCCGGAGGGTTGCTTACTGAAGAGGGTGGAGATGCGGTAGCGCAAACTCAAACCAATTTCAATACCTGCCAAACCGATTTGGTTGGTTTGTGCTGCTGCCCCTGGCTCCGGTGCGGAAACCAAATTATAGTTGCCTGTATTGTAGCGGATATCCAAACCTACACCGATCGCTTCGGAAAGCATGTATTCTGCATCTGCCTTGAAGTAAGCACCGATGCTGCGTCCTGTAAAGGTCGTTGGACCGGCGGAACCCGGGATTCCCACGACGGTACGGGTTACTTCATTTTGGATATAGTAGGTATTCAACCCGGCACCTGCACCCACACTAAAACCTTCTGCTAAACCTCTGTGGTACACAGCCCCAAAGGATAATGGAATGATGCGTTGTCTGATTTCATCGGTGATCGTAAAGGAAGGAAAAACACTTTCCCCTGTGTAGGTGGCATTGGAGATGGCTACTCGTCCCTCTAGCCCTATTCCTTTGTACAGGTCCAATGTCCCAAACAAGGAAGGAATAAGTGAACGGTTGCTGGAAGTGGTATTCAAGGGTTGAAACATGGAAGCAAACTCCCCGTCTCCTGCCCTATTCCAAGCACTCAACCCGATCCCAACACGGGATAATTGTACTTGTGCCATGCCCAACTGGGCGATCATCGCAAATGTTACTATCAGTATAATTTTTTTCATAAACCTCTCTTAAATTAACTACCAGTCCCCTGATTGTGACATGAATTTAACGCCGTATTCAAGATGTTGTTAGCTTCTTGGATGGCTGCATTGAAGGCAGTGGTTAATGAAGCAATAGCCGCGTCTCGGGCAGCGGTAGCATTGGCGATATCCGCTAAGCGGGCTGCTTCGATGGCAACCAAATCTGCTGCCAAGCCTTCAAACAAGGCTGTTCTCCATGAAACGGTATAGACAAAAGCAAACTGACGGATTCGGTTGGCCAAAATGGCATCTGTCGGCTGAATAGCATTTGCTGCCAGCAATAAATTGGTAGCTATCGTCTGCACGGTCCCCAAGCGCTGCTGATACAGGGTATTCACCTGAGCGATGCGGTTGGTAGCACGGGTAGCGGCTTCCTGCGTACGTCTGTCAAAATTAGCCGTAAAGGTTGCCAATTGGGTATCTCTGTTTTGAGTGATGCGGATCACTGCCTGATCGTAGGCTGCTCGTGCGGCATCTGCACAAGGTCCCACCAAGGTATTGATGCGAGCATTGAGCCCTTCCTCTATCCAATCAAAGTCCAACTCTGCCGCAGGTGGCACAGCTTGAGGTAAGCGTAACTCAGGGAATAGGGCCTGCATATCTGGATTGGCCAACAAGGCCTCCACTGCTGCCAAGGCTTCGGCAGAAAGTGCGGATTCATTGGTCAGGATTTCTGCAATGCGGATGGCTGATAGCCCCCCTACTTCTGTTGCAAATACGGCTTGCTGTGCCGGTGTCAGGGCGGCAATGGCTTCACTGACATCCGCTAGCACCGCCTGATTGGCAGGCGTGATATCAGCTGGACTTGTGGCTCCTGTGATATCGGTGATTACTGCTTGGGTAATTTCCGGCTGTACGATCTGTGCCAAAGGTGGAATCACCGGTGCAGGATCGGGGTCATTGACAGTAGGAATGGTGCCGATGTTTTCAAAGTCATTGTTTACAAAGTTGAAAGGATCTAGAAACTCCAGGTCTTTACCAGTACATTGGAATAATGCTATACCGAGTGACAGAAACAGGGGCAAAGCCCAGTATTTTCTGAAAGACGGGGTAGATAGCTTTTTCATAGGGTTTGATTAAGTTTTCGTTTTGTCAAAAAGATAAGAAAATGAAGGTCGTAGCTGGCTGTGCAATCATTTACTTTTGGGCTTCATTCATTACTATGTATGTATTTTTCACTCTCCGCAGCCCTCGCCGCGCCACCATCCAACCTATTCTAAAAGGATTAATTCATGATTACTCAAAAATAGAAAAGATTTCATGAATCAACAATGAATGGGGTGATTTATTGTCTTCGTCCATAAAAAAGAAAGGAACGCAGATGCTTCGACTAAGCTCAGCACAAGTGACGCAGATTTAGCGGATTCCCGCAGAAAAATGGAACGCTGATGACGCAGATTTAGCGGATTCTCGCAGAAGGATTGAACGCCGATGACGCAGATTTAGCGGATTTACGCGGATTTTTTATTTTTATTTTTGCTGATAGCAAAAATGTTAGTTGTTAATTTATAGTGATCTATTGAACAGCATTTTTTTCTGCATTCTACTTCATTCTTTCCTGATTTCCTTCGGAAAGCAGGCATGCGACCGTGAGCTTTGCGAACAATCTGCGCTCATCTGCCAGATCTGCGTTATCTGCGTTCCAACCCGTGAGCTTGCGAACAATCCGCGCCCATCCGCCCAATCCGCGTTATCTGCGTTCCCATGTGCTGAGCCTTGTCGAAGCATCTGCGTTCTCACCCGTGAGCACTGCGAACCTTATCTGCGATTATCTGCTAGATCCGCGTCATCTGCGTTCCCATGTGAGCTCCGCGAACACATCCGCGCCCATCCGCAAAATCCGCGTCATCTGCGTTCTATTTCCTATTTGTGAATACTTTTCTTTTAAACTGCGGCTTTTTCCCAAAATTCAACAATAACCCAACCTCTTTATCCGTAGCCTTTAAGTAATTGATCAACTGGAACTCATGTTCTTCCACCAAGCCTTCTGCGGCTTTTATCTCCACGATCACCAGATCCTCCACTACCAAATCGGCATAGTATTCCCCTACCTGAATATTGTTGTAAAACACTTTAATTTGCTGCTGCTTGACAACGGCAAAACCCGCAGCTGTCAGTTCATGAAACAACGAATTCTCATACACCTTCTCCAAAAACCCATAGCCCAAGGTATTATACACTTTATAAAAAGCGTTAATTATTCCATCGGTGATACCTCTATGCTTAAAATCTTCCATAACTAGAACGCTGATGACGCAGATTTAGCGGATTCCCGCAGAAAAATGGAACGCTGATGACGCAGATTTAGCGGATTCTCGCGGATTTTTTTTGTTTTTGCTGATAGCAAAAATGTTGGTTGTTAATTTAAATGATTTTGGGAGCATTAATCATTATCTGTAATCTACCACATTCCTTCCTGATTTCCTACGGAAAGCAGGCTCACCTCTGTGAGCTCCGCGAACAATCCGCGCCCATCCGCCCAATCTGCGTCATCTGCGTTCCAACCCGTGAGCTTGCGAACAATCCGCGTCACTTGTGCTGAGCACTGTCGAAGCATCCGCGTTCCCATGTGAGCCCTGCGAACAAAATCAGCGGTCATCTGCCCGATCTGCGTCATCTGCGTTCCAACCCGTGAGCCCTGCGAACACATCCGCGTTCCCCATGTGAGCCACGCGAACAATCCGCGCCCATCCGCCCAATCTGCGTCATCTGCGTTCTAACTCCGCGAACACATCCGCGCCCATCCGCAAAATCCGCGTCATCTGCGTTCCAACCCGTGAGCTCCGCGAACAAATCCGCGCCCATCCGCCCAATCCGCGTCATCTGCGTTCCCATGCGAACACTATCCCCACTTTTTCTTTCACCAACCCCTGCCACATCATCATCGCCTCCAAGCTCGGTATCCAATCGAATCGATCTCCCGCAGGATGGTGTTTTACTCGGTAATCCGAAGGAGATGGAATCACTTCCAGACCCTGCTGTTCAAAGATTTTCTTGGCCCTTGGTAAATGTAGCGCAGAAGTCACCAAGATCACTGCCTTGGCTTCAGGAAATGCTTGTACAAAATCCAACGCCTCCTCCTGTGTAGTCTTGGGAGTAGGCACCAACCGGATGACAGTATCCGGCACTCCCCATTCCCTTGCCACTTCGGCATACATCTCCGCTTGGGATGGATAGTCCGGCCTGCCTGCACTGCTAAAAACCAACAAGGCCTCCGGTACCTGCTGCCAAATACGAATACCCTGCATGACCCGATGGTAAGGAGAACCGCTGATCCGCTGCATGGGACTGAGTCCCTCTTCTGGCGTTCCTCCCGCCCCTAACACCAAAATATAAGGAGCCACTCTTTTTTCTGCTTCCCAAGCGGGATATTTCCGTTCCTCTTTGCTGATCAGGTATTTTATGGGTTTGGGAAAAAGCAGACAAGCGAATACTCCCAAGAGCATCGCTAGCCATAGTCTTTTCTTCCAAGTGCCATAGATCCCCCCGATCAACAGGACCAATATCCAAAAGGCTGGATTAAAAAGTAATTGATGAGCTACAAAACGCATGAATAGAACGCTGATGACGCAGATTGAGCAGATTTACACAGAAGAATGGAACGCTGATAACGCAGATTGGGCGGATTTACACGGATTTTTTATTTTTATTTTTGCTGATAGCAAAAATGTTGGTTTTTAATTTAAATGATTTTGGGAGCATTAATCATTATCTGTAATCTACCACATTACTTCCTGATTTCCTTCGGAAAGCAGGAGTGCTCTCCAGCTGGAACTTGAACATTATTCGCGACTTTCCCCAACCTATGTCACTTGTGCTGAGCCTTGTCGAAGCATCTGCGTTCCCATGTGCTGAGCCTTGTCGAAGCATCCGCGTTCCCCATGTGAGCCATGCGAACAAAATCAGCGGCCATCCGCCCAATCTGCGTTTGCTGCATTCCAACCCGTGAGCTCCGCGAACACATCCGCGACTATCTCCCAACCTATGTCACTTATGCTGAGCCTTGTCGAAGCATCGGCATTCCCCATGTGAGCCATGCGAACACATCCGCGCCCATCCGCCCAATCTGCGTTACTTGTGCTGAGCCTTGTCGAAGCATCTGCGTTCCATCGTGAGCCATGCGAACAATCCACGTTCTACATCTGCAATAAAGCCGTCGCCGTAGCTAGATTTTTGGTATGAGAGATGCTTACGGAAAGGTGAAAACTTAAACCTCCAATAGCTGGATGATGAATGATTGCTTCTGGATAGCCTTTGGGGTTTTTGATGATTTCGATTTGGGTAACCTCTAGTGCCAAAATGGGAGCAAAAGCTTTTTTTACTGCTTCCTTAGCACACCAAATACCTGTTAACGTTTGATCAGGATTTTTCTTTTTGATAGCATAATGAAACTCTTGCTCAAAGAAAATGCGCTCCAATAAATGATTTTTTCTATTGAGCAAAGATCCGAATCTGGCAACTTCTTCGATATCATTTCCAACAAAAGTCTTTATCACAAACTATTTATTTTTTTATTTTGCAGGCTTTTAATAAGACGTTTTACAGGCTATCTAGAATGATTTTACCGGATTCATTTCTTTTGAATTCAGCCTTATAAACAATTGTGATTACTCCGTGAAATAATCCTGTTTTACTGGACACATATTCTTTAATTTCTTGGAGATTATCTTCAAGATTAACGGCAACTACTAATTTGTCGTCCGTTCCAGAGCAAACACATTCAAGATCAAACTTAGACTTAACTAAAGTTTCTATTTCATCCAAACTGACTCTCAAGCCAAAAATTTTAAGAAATCTTTTCTTCCTCCCAATGATGAAAAAATATCCTTCCTCATCTCTCCTAACGATGTCACCTGTTTTCAAATAGCCTAGATTTTCATCACCCTTTTGTAAGTCTTTTTTGCATTCAGCATATCCCAATGTAACATTAGGACCTTTATATATCATTTCTCCCTCTACAGAATTCCCTGCATCAAGTATTTCATCCCCATTCTCATCAATTACACCTAAATAACCTCCTGGAATAGCTTTCCCTATACTTCCCTTCTTTTTTAAAACTTTCTCAGGAGATAGATATGCCATTCGAGCACTGCCCTCTGTTTGGCCGTAAGTTGGGATAAATTTTAGGCCTTTTTCTACGGCTATTAAAGAAAATCTCTCAAAAAGATCTTCTTTTAGCTTCCCCCCACCTTGGGTAATAATTCTCAAATCCGGAAGTTGCATTCTAGAAAATCTCAATTTATCTAAAATTTCGAACGAGTATGGGACCCCAGTAAAAGTAGTGACCCTTTCATTTCTCATGCAATTCCAAAAGTCTCTATCCGTTAAGCTCCTATTAGTTAACACTACTTTTGCTCCAGCCTTTAGATAGCTGTTGATCACAGATAAGCCCATGGTATAATACATCGGTAAAAAAGCAATGGCAACATCTTCAGTTGTAATTTCGAAAAGCTGGCCAACACTTGTAGCGCTGAACTCCAAGTTTTCAACCGTATGGCGAACCAACTTTGGACTCCCCGTACTACCCGAAGTTGGTAGAAGCATCGCTAGCTCAGGATTTAATATACCTTCCTGATAGTTGGTTTTCACAAGAATAAATTCTTTGAATTCCGTGACGATATCACATTCAATTTCATGCAACCTAAACTTAGGTAGGAATAAATATTCAGGCTGATATTTTGATATCAGGCCTGTCAATAAATCGAAATCAATTTTATGATTGAAAAGTAAAGGAACGACTTGGTTATTCAAGGAAGAATAATAAGCCACAAATGACTCAATGGAATTATCTGCCAGAATAAATATCAAAGTCCTTTTATTGATGACGTTGAAAAAGTTCTCTGCTTTTTGAACGACCTCAAAAAAAGAAACTGACTCATTGCTGTCATCTACCAGCGCAATTTTATCGGAAGGATGAAGATTTAAATCTAAATACATGGTAATTATAGAATTGTACCTCCGTCAACACCCATAATTTGACCCGTAACATAAGCGGACATGTCAGAAGCCAAAAACAAACATACATCTGCGATTTCTTCAGGCTCCGCCAGTCTCCCCAAACCAATATCCTGAATTCGTTCACTAAATTTATCTTGCATTATATTTTTAAGCCTGTCTGTTGCGACCATACCGGGAGCAATGGCATTTACCCTAATATTATGTTCTGATAACTCCTTAGCAGCAGACAAGGTAATCGCATTAACAGCTCCTTTGGTAGCTGCATAAGACAATTGACCTTTTACCCCCTTTACACCAACTATGGATGATAAATTTATGATGGAACCTAACTTTTGTCGGCTCATAATTCTTGAAACCAGCTGTATCAGACGGATTACCGCTGTAACGTTTGTGTCTAACATTTTTTGAAACTTTTCAAAATCAATTAAACTTAACAGTGCATAGCTTACCAGACCGGCATTATTCACTAACACATCAATCTTTCCTTCGTTTTTCTTCACTTCCAAGATAGCAGACTTTACCTCATCTGCTTTGGTCACATCATAATATTGAATATGTACGGATGGATAGGTCAATCCCAACGCATGCAATTTTTCTGCATCAGATTCTTTGTTTCTGAGGTTGGCATAAACAGTAGCTCCAGATGCGGCAAACTTCTCCACTACCGCCAATCCAATTCCTTTACCAGCCCCTGTTACGATACAAACTTTATCTTTTAACAGCTCAGTTGAGTTCATTTTTTGAAATTAAAATTCAATCCCATATTTACTTAAAATCTGCTTTCCTCCTGAATATGATTTAAAATCAAGGATATCCTCGGAGTCCAACATGATATCAAATTCATCTTCTATTGCAGTAACCAAGGTTAATTGTGTAACAGAATCCCAATCGACAATTGTATCTGAAGAAAATTCATTGGTCAATTCAGATACTTCCACATTAAATGTATCGCAAAACACTTGGTTATATTTCTCTAGGTTACTCATATATCTCTTAAATTATTCCTTCTTTGTAGTAGTTATCAGTTGTAATCAAAGGCAAGATATCGTTTGTATCTATCTCTATGGCCCCACAGCCCCATGACAAGCCTGCGCCAAAACCTGCCATGAATACCTTCAGGATGCTGTTCTTACCCGCAAAATGATCGCATAATACCAAGGGCACAGAATTGCTGCTGTTATTCCCAAACCTATCTATGGATACAGGTATTTTTTCCATCGGCACCTTCAACTTTCGTGAAATCTGTTTTAAGATATAAAGATTCGCTTGGTGTAATGCAAAGACATCAAAAGATTCAGGAGTACTCTTGGTATTTGTTAGAAAGTCCTTTAATAATGCCGGAACATCCGTAATTGAAAAACCAAAAACATCCATTCCTTTCATGTGGGTATTATAATCAGATCGTTTGATGCCATCTGACCATTCTTCAACCTTATTTGGTATATCCATATTTCTAAAAGCACCCGCTGGGGTGATGATGCTTTTGAATTTATAGCCATTGGTTCGTAAGCCAAACTGGAAAATCTTACTATATTTTTCATCTTTTTCCAGAAGTAGCGCTGAACCACTGTCACCAAACAACATAATCATAGTTCTGTCCTCAGGAGACAATGTTTTGTAGGATGTGTCAGCAGTAATGAGAAGTGCTGATTTTTTATTGGAACCTGACAAAAGCGAAAGCGTAGTTTGTAGGCCATACACAAAACCCGAACAAGCCAAGTTGATATCCAAACAAATTACACCTTCATTCAATCCAAGTCTATGATGCAGTACAAAGGATGTTGCCGGTGATCGATAATCCGGTTTTTGACTAACAAAAACTAATACTCCAATATCATTTTTATCAATTTCCTTATCAGATATAAGCTTATTCGCAGCTTCAAATCCCAAATCGGAGGCACTTTGTTGGTTGATAGCTCTTGATACCTGCTTGACACCTGCCATTTCTGAAAACTTCTGAACTGTTTCTTCACCAAACTTATCATAGTAAGTCTCCACCGCTATTCTGGCAGATGGTACAGCTACGGCTAAGCCTTTAATTTGAATATGTTGATGTGTACTTAAAAGCATAGCTATTACATTTCGTGTGTAATCCTAAAATCATCAAAAATATCAGTACAGACTGTTGTTGGCAATATATTGGAACTATTTAATGAAAAGGTAATCGAACTTAATTCCAATCCTTCTCCAAAACTGATACAAAAAAACTCAACTTGTTCGTCCTGATCAAAGGTTTTTGCTTTTAATGCCAACTGTATTGGAATATTGCTTCCGTAAGTATTCCCAAAATCCTTCACTGCTTGGATAGCAATCTCTTCTTCATGAGGCACGCTAGGAAGATTCAATAAATCCATCATACTGTGAAAGAATAAACTAGAGTTATTAGAAACTTTTTGCTCATGACCCTTTATAAATTCATTTATTTCAGAAGATATCCTATCAAAAATGGCTTCCTTTTGAAAGATTAGCTGGAAGTTTTCTTTCACTGTGGCATCAAACTCCTCTCCCATTCCATAATATCTAAAGCCTCCTTTAGGAATTGAAAAATCTTTAAAGGAAGACGATAAGGTCAGCGTGTTCCCAACTATACTTGGAGCATCTCCGATCTCTTTTTCCAATAAAATCGCAGATCCTGCATCACTTTCGATGGGCGAAAAAAAAGTACCCTCATGAACCAATTTACTAGGCGTATCTCCAACCAAGACTAAGCCATATGATTTATTAATGGTGCTCAGAATGGATGCTCCTGTTAGAATTCCTGTGATAAATCCATTACTTCCTTTATTGAGGTCGTAGCAAATACAATCTATAGAAAGTCCTAGCCTCCCTTGTAGAACTGCAGCAGTTATTGGACTTCTATAATCGGGCGTTCTGGATATGAAAAGTAAGAAGCCAATTTCTGAAACATCAATATTTTTAGCCGCCAAAACTCTTGTGGCTGCATCGAAAGCTAAATCGGAAGCAGTCTGTTCAACTGATGATCTTCTTACATTGATAGCTGAAACATTTTCAAAAGAAGTACGGGAAGACACTGGGGGTACAGAGGTTGCTACACCCGCAATTTTTACATTTTCTAAAACTGCCGTTATCATCTTCATTAGATTCGTTTTGCAGGTATACCAAATACTGTACTTCCTTTTTTTACGTTTCTTAGTACTACACTACCTATACCAACAGTGGCCTCTTCTTCTACCAGAACATTTTGAATGATTTTCGCTCCGGCGTTGATGGTACATAAGTTCTCTACTGTCACATATCCTGCAAAAAATGAAAAAGAATTGATTTGGCAGAAATTCCCAATTCGGACGTCATGACCGATAATCACAGATCCTTGAAGATAGGTAAAATCCCCAATAACTACATCACTTGCAACAGAGCTGTAAGCCTTAATTGCTACCCCTTGTCCGATTTGAACACTAGGAGAAATGATCGCTGTAGGATGAATAAGGTTAATAAATTGACCACCTTTGGATAAAATTATTTCAACTGTTTTCTTCCGGTCATAGACATTGCCAATAGCACAGAAAAAAACATCTCCTGCTTCCACTTCATAGTCCGCAACTTTCCCCAAAACTGCCGGATAGCCCAATTCTTTTATATTCGATGGACCATCACTTAAAAATCCTTTCACCTTAAATTCAGCATTTGCTGCATAAACAATGTGGGCGAGATCATAGACCTCTCGGGCCAATCCACTGGCACCAATGATTACCAAATTCATTTTGAAATTATTTTAATGAAAATCCTCCATCGATAGGTATCAAACTTCCAGTCATCCAAGCGGATGCATCCGAAAGTAAATACTGAATTAAAAACGATATATCATTAGGCTCTCCAAATCGGCCCAATGGATAATTAACTACATGTTTTTTAAAATCTTCATTCTCCACGGTATCATTTCCAAGTAGATTGGTTTTTACAAATCCAGGGAGAACTGCATTGACTCGGATATTTTTAGGAGCTAATTCCAGTGCTAAGGATCTGGCAAATGCATTTAAAGCCCCTTTAGTAGCATTGTACATGGAATTACCTACCGTGGCTTTTACAGTTGAAATAGAAGAAACGAATACGATAGAAGCGCCTTTGTTGATCTTTTTGGCTTTCAAGAGCTTTTGCACCAACAGAATAGCGCTTTTTACATTTACGTCAAAAAGCAAATCCAAATCCGCACTTTTGATGAAAGATACAGGTAATGTTTTCACAATACCTGCATTTAGGACAAGCCCGTCCAAAGCAAAACTTTCAGAGCATAAACGATCTAAATTCGCTTCATCAGTTAAATCTCCAGCCCAATATAAACTTCCCTCTTTCGTATTTCCTTCCAATAATGCATGTTGTAACCTCTCTTCATTTCTGCCTACAAATATGACATCAGCTCCATCCGAAGCAGCATTAATAGCTGTAGCTCTTCCGATTCCACTAGATGCACCAGTAACTAGGATTTTTTTTCTTTCCAAAGAGAAGACCCCACTCATCATAAGGCCTCTACTCTTCTTTTGATCTCTTCCACCAATTGTCCTAAAGTCTGAATCTTTCTAAATTCAGAGTTTTCGATGACAACTCCATATTCCTCATCAATCATGGCAATGACAGAAAGATTGGCCAAGGAATCCCATTCTGGGTACTCACGAAACTGATCGCTTAAAGACAAGTCTCTGTCTTCAACTTCCAAGATTTCTTTTAATTCGTTCAAAAATTTAGATTCCATAGTATATATAAGTTTTAGTTTTTTCCGTTAAATGGTTCCATAGTTACGTTTTGGGATAGATTGATTCCTTCCCTCACAAAGACTTTTTTGATGGTTAACAAAAGTATTTTTAAGTCAAACCCAAATGTATAATGATCGACATAATAGACATCATACTCAAACTTTTTTGCCCATGTGATAGAGTTTCGGCCATTAATCTGCGCCCAACCTGTGATACCCGGTCTGACTTCGTGTCTCCTCATTTGTTGGTTGCTGTAAAGTGGCAGGTATTTCACCAACAGCGGCCTAGGCCCTACCAAACTCATATCACCTTTGATGACATTTAAGAGCTGTGGCAGTTCGTCTAAAGAAGTTTTTCTTACGAAAGCACCAATTCGTGTGATGCGCTGATAATCTGGAAGAGGATTGCCTTTCGGGTCATAGGCATCACGCATGGTTTTAAATTTAATTAGCTTAAACACCATTCCTGACTTTCCAGGCCTGTTCTGAAAGAAAAAGATAGGGCCTCTGTTGTAAATCGCCAATAAGCATGAAACGATTACGATTATTGGACTTAAGAAAATAAATGCCATAACAGACACTACTAAATCAATAAGCCTTTTGAAAAAAAATCTGTACATCCTTAATTTTGATACATTTTCTCCATGGCTTGCCAAATTAATTCTCTATCAAAATTTTGAGCCCAAATTCTGCCATTTTCACCCATTAATTTTCTCTGATCTTCTTGCAAGAACATTCTTATCATTGCTTCTTTTAATCGTTGCTTGTTCTTTACGGGGACCAAAACACCATTAAAACCATCATTCACGGCGTCTTTTGTTCCAGTAGCATTCGTAGAAATAACTGGGGTTCCCATAGCGGCAGCTTGAATCAATACATTCCCAAAACCTTCCCACCAAGCAGGCAAAACAAAAACATCAATCAAAGACAAATAAGGTGGTACTTCATCCTGCATTACCCTCCCAATATTAATAACACCTGGATGCTTATCGGCTTTATCCAAAAGCGATTTATCTGTAATTTGAGCCATTTCAAATGGCCCAACCAACAACAGTCTCAAGTTCTGATTTTCGGAATACATTTCATCAAAGACTTCCATCAACTCTTGGATTCCTTTTCTATCCACAATACGGCCAATAAAACCAAAAACAAATTTGCCTTGTAAATCATATTTTAATTCAATTTCATTCTTTTTCTCAGACTGTATTTTCTGACTATCAAAGAGCGAAAGATTGACCCCATTGCTACTACCTTTATTAATGACAAGGGATTTTTTAGTATCAAAAATGTTATATTCCATTCCCAAATCCTGAACTGAATTACTAATACAAATGACTTGATGCGAGAGGTAGGCAGTAATTTTCTCCATCAACACCAAAATTTGCTTCTTTGAACCTTCTTCGTGTTCAAATCTAAAGCCTCTGCATGTATAAATACGCTTAGGAACCCTCAGTATAAAGGCAGCAATCATTCCCAATAAAGAAACTTTGGGCGTTCCGAGATTGACAATATCTGGTTTGACCTTACTGAAAATCCGTATGATCTGCCATAAGGTTTGAAGGTCTTTCCATAGCGATATCTCTCGCTCGATAGTAATTACCAAATGCTCGCAACCTTCGTTTTTACAGAAGTTAGCAGATCTTTCACTGTAAGGAGCGAGCAAATACGTTTGATATCCTAAAGACTTGAAATAAGCCATTTGACCTAACAAGAGATTGACTGAACCTTCTGCAGTGATGCCGACAATCAGTTTTTTATTATGAAGATTTTTCAATTTCTTTTATTCGATAGCTTTTTTAAATCTCTTCATCCAACTTTCAATTGCTAAAAATGACCAAACATTATAAGAAGCATTAATTTTACCAGTATTATTTTTGGTTATAACCTCATTTATAACTTCATAATTGAAAATATCTGACTTTTCAACATTGACTTTACTCAACTTATCTTTGATAAAATAATCCATTTCATTCCTTACCCAATATTCAACTGGGGCACCAAAACCAGCTTTTGGTCTATAAATAACATCATGAGGCAAATACCTTTCAGCCACCTTACGCAAAATATACTTAGTCTGCTTACCTTTCATCTTATACTTGACTGGTATAGATGTAGAAAACTCAACTAAATCCAAATCAAGATAAGGCACACGTATTTCAACACTATTAGCCATACCCGCTTTATCAGTATAATTAAGATTATGGTCAATTAAAAAAGTATATATTTCGAGATACAACAATTTATTTAATTCATCTTCGACATCTTTAACCTCGTCTAGCAGGGTTAGAAAGTATGCATTGTCTTTATTTAAATTTTGCTGAAGCTCTTCCTTAAATACGTTTTTTACAAATTCAAAATCTTGCCATTCAAAATATCCAATTAAGCGCTCAGACTTTGATTTATCTATAGCCTTAGTCAATTTTTTCAACCTCCTAACAATAGCTTTCTTCGAAGAAATACTTTGAATAGTATTCTTGATGATTTTTCTTAGAAATACTGGAATGTAATCGAAATACTGATCCACAATGAGTGCCTGATGCCTTCTATAGCCTGAAAAAATATCATCACCCGCAGTGCCACCTATCAAAACTTTAATCCCATCTTTTCTTGCAGCCTTTGCAATTTCATAAGCATTAAAAGGTGCCGGGTCTGATTCTGGCTCATCTAGATACCAAATAATTTCATCAAACTTTTCGACAATACCTGAGTCAACCTTAATTTCTACTAACTCAACATCTAAATGTGCCGCAACTTTTCTCGCATAATACAAATCACTGGCAAAACCATCTTTAGACTCACCAGAGTCTATGGTGTAGCATTTCAACTTTTTTTCTGGATTAAGTTTTTTCGCCATAGCTACCAGTAAACTACTATCTAAACCTCCTGAAAGAAAAAACCCAATTGGCGCATCACTTAACATTTGCCTTTCTACAGCTTTTATTAATTTCTCCTCCAAAGAGTCAACCCAATAATCTTGTGATTTATGATCTATAATCTTGTTTGGATATTTTAGCTGAAAGTATCGTTCGATTTTTGTCGTTGACAAATCTTTCAAATCAATAATCATGTAAGATCCTGCCAATAATTTTTTAATGGCCTTAAAAGGAGTACCTTCTCCAGGACACCACATAAAAGTCAAATATGCTTGAATAGAGTCAATATCAATCTCTTGATTTAAGTGATAAGGTAACATTGCTTTCAATTCTGATGCACAGATAAACTGATTTTCAGACAAATGAAAATAGAGTGGTTTTACACCAAATTGATCTCTTGCTACAAAAATTTGATTTTCCTGTTTGTCGAGAATAACAAAAGCAAAAATACCATTTAAAAAGTGAACTGCATTTTCTTTATGCTTTATAAAAAGTGCTAATATGGTTTCCGTATCACTGGTGGTTCTAAATTCATAATCCTTCAACTCATTCTTACGAATGTCCCAATGATTATAAATCTCCCCATTGAAAATAATTACATATCTCTCATCATAGCTAAACATAGGTTGATTCGCACCTTCACTTAAGTCTTGTATGGATAACCTTAAGTGACCTAGAGTAAGATTATTATACTCAAAAACTCCCCTAGCATCTGGTCCTCGGTGTTTCATAAGCTCTAAAGCTTCAGAGGCTATAGTTGAGTTAAAATTAATGGTTGCTAATATTCCGCACACAGTCCAATTATTTAAAAAAATTAATAATTTCTTCTACCTGATTACTTATTCTATTTGTCTGTTTCACATCATCAAACTTGCCTTCTAAAAAGTCCTTCATTTTGTCTGCAATGTCTTGAGGGTCGAATGGATTAAATACAATCGGATTTACGACAACATCATAAAGATAGGGTAAATCGGAACCTATAATTGGTATATTTAATGTAGAGGCTTCGATTAGCGGCAATCCAAGACTTTCCTCCAATGATGGGAAAACCATTGCTTTAATTTTAATGTAATAGTCTATTACCTCTTTTTTAGAAACTCTTCCGATATTTATGATGGCCTCATAACCTAATACACTATTCACTTCGTTAATTCGATCTATAAAACTCATCTTGTCTTGAGTAACAGTTACCACTAATGAAACCTTTTTTTGTTTGCCTAAAATACGGACAGCATCGAATAGCCTGAAATAATTTTTGTGTACGTCTGCCGTTGCTGGATAAAAAAAGTCAAACATCAATTCTTTATCAAGATTCTTAGCAGCAATTAGTTCTGTATCATTAAAGAAAGGCATACACTGAACTTGAATATTTTTAAAGTTCTGAAGTAGCTCTCTTTTAATTTCAGAAGTTTGACAATAAAAAACCTTTACTTTTTTATTGAATAGTCTAATCACCCAATAAATAAAAACTCGAGACAATCTAGTTTTAAATGAGATTTTTCTATCTCTTAAAGTCTTGATTGGATTGAAAAAAAAAGAGCTATGATAATATACAAGGGAATTATCATGCTTACTCAAAGGAGGATAACTGCAAAAGAATAACACATTACTTCTATTTTGAAAAGACCGTTTAAATGTCTGAATAACAGAACTTTTTAAAATAGTAATGGATGAGATTTCCAGTTCTCTAACTATCTTATTTGTAGTATCGTGACCTAAAAATAGTGTGATTTCAAAATTATTTGATTCCAAATTTTTTAACAAATATATCAACAAATCAACGTTTCCAGGGCTAAACGTTTGCGTAGCTTCAATAATTATTTTATGCTTATTGTTTACCATTTTGAAATAAAAGAGAATAAAAGGCTATGTGAAAAGTGATTAAATCCCCATAAAATCCAATACACATGATGCAATAAATGATTTCTCAAATCGCTGCACACTTTCTTTTGCGTTTAAACTCATCTCTTCTCTTAATTCCTCTTGTTCTATAAGCATCACTACTGTTTCTGCCAAAGCTTTAGGTGTTCTCTCTTTTACCACCAGACCATCTACTCGATGAGTAATAATATCTTCATAAGGAATATCAGAAAAACAAATCGTAGCTAAACCGAATGACATGGCTTCAATCAAAGTATTGGGGAAACCTTCGACTATGGAAGGCAATACTAAGATAGAAGCACTTGAATACAATGTTGCTACATCTGAAACTTTGCCTAAAAAATTAACATGATTCTTCAAACCAAGTTTATTAGCTAGGTTTTTCATAGGTTCCAAAAGTGGACCGGAGCCTGCCATTTCTAATTTACAATTTGGATTATTCGCAACCAATAATGTCATTGCTCTGATTAAAATTTCTGGATCTTTTTCCCATTCAAAGCGTCCTACATAAAGAATTTTTAATTTGGAATTGCTTAGTCTTTTAGATTCTTGATTGAATGCAGGTAATGCATTTGGAATAACTTTAATATTTAGCTTTTCACCAAATTGATTGAGCTTAAAATTTTTTGAACGTTGGGTCTGGGCAATAAAACCAGCCGACTTTACATACAACCATTTTTTAAGTTGAGGAATAGGGAATGAAAATTTATAATCAGGTATGGTTCTATCTGAAATATATACTGGGTATTTTGTTCCTTTCAAAGCAAGCAAGGTGAGTGGACTAAACCAATCTCCAAAAACCAATACCCGATCTGGATTTATTTCTTTCACTCTTGATCGCAGGTATAACAATAGTCTAGGATAAAATAACAGCTTATTAAACTTGGATGAAGTTCTAGCAAAATTCGGTTCATAAACGGCGATTTCTTTAGGTAGGTCATAGAAATGTTGGTCTTTCAAACAAACTACAAAATGAACTTCATGACCGAATCTCAAAAACTCTTCCGCTAAAGTGGTCAATGCCCGTTCTATTCCTCCTAGTTTAAGGGAGGGTGAAAAAATACAGATTTTAGCCACCTGAATAGATTTCATTTAAATCAGCCGAATGAATAAAGAGAACATCAGGCCATTTTTTTACTATCATTCCCAATAATTGGTACAGCTGTTCTAATGAATGATCTCTATTTTCTCGAGAAAGGCCCGACACGTAGTTGATTCTGTGAGAACTTATGATAGCGGGTTTGTTCCAGAAAAAAGCAATCGCTATACTTTCCAAAGCCTTATCCACCCAATTTACATTAGGATTTAAGGAAGGCTCAAACATTACATTTCGAACAAAATACCGCTGCCCAAAACTATTTATAGAACCTGTTTTTTGCCAAATTCTTTTATGTGTACCTGATTCTAGGTCATTATATTGTTGAATATAGGAACTTTGCATGGATTGAACACCACTTTCAGAAAACACCTGTTCGGTTGCATCATTCCATACGTAGCAGGGGGCAATCGTAGTCTTAGAAGGAAAACCAAAAGTCTTTTCAAAAAAAATAAGTCCTTTTACTATATCGTCTTTAATGTGGCATAACTCTGATTCAGACTGGTAATCATAGGTAGCCATTAAATTCGCTCGATTGTTAGAAGCACTTTTATCATTTATGGCAAAACAATCAAGGTCAAATGCCTTCAAAAATCTTGAATCCCCACTTTGCAGACGTTTAAGCCATTCATATTGATTCAAATGGACATACCCATGAAACTGAGGATAAATCACTCCTTGAAAAATACCCTTTATAAGTGCTTCATTAGTTGATTGTTGAGGATAATAGGATTCGTAAGTGTTGTAGAAAGGCTCCCAAAAAAAAGAACTAAAGTCACTATCCTTTATTCGAGTAAAATCCGGGTTCCCCATCACCATATTGGCTGTAATAACAGGATGTCTACCTTCTTGATCATCAAACTGCTGCAAGACATTTATAAGCATCTCATAATCCTCAGCACTCTCAAGACAGTCATAGGCCGAAAAAGGATCTTTTAAATTTATTAGTCCTTCACCAGCCAATTGTTCCTGAACTTCTTTATTAGGAATACGGATAGATCCCCAATCGTCAGATTCGATCACAATGACCTTATCATTTATAGCCTTTCCTCGGCTGTTAATTAGGTGTTTTTTTAAATATTCTTTCAAAAAAATTTATGATTTAGATTTAAGCATGATTTCTGCTAACTGTGCAGAACTGATGAATTGGACTTCGGGCCATTTCCTAAGTATGTTAAAAAAAAGTGAATCAAATTGTTCTAAACATCGGTCTCTATGATCCTTATCAATTCGTGAGGTGAAATTTATTCTATGAGAACTAATAACCGCAGGTTTGCCCCACCTAAAAGCAATTTCTATTTCAGATAAGCAATTGTCAATTGCTTTCTTATCACCTCTGTATGGTTCGAAATTACAATTTCTCCGCCAGTATGTTATCCCATATTTATCTTTATCTCCCCAGAATCTATCATTTTTTTTAAACTTCCCGTTACCCAAAGAAATAAAATGTTGTCCAGCTTGACTAAACCTTACTCCATTATCAACTAATGTTTCACTGATCCTTTCAAATTGCTTCGATTGAGAAGGAACAAAGCTTATTGATTTGAACCCAAATATTTCCTGGAATAGATTTAATCCATCTACAGTAGCCTCTTTAACTAAGACCTCTTCTTTTTCATTAGAAGCCTCAAAAGCAGCCATATAAAGATCCTTATTTGCTGTTAAGCTGTCGCTCAATCCGAGTAAAGCTCGAGAATTAAAAGCCTCCAATTCCATAGCATTATTTGATCTTAAAACATTTAGCCACTTTTGAGGATTCAAGTGTTCTCGCCCGTGGAACTGGGGGAAAAGAAGATTTTTCAGAATACCTTCCTTAAGCCAAAGACTCAAAAGCTCTTTATCACCGTACGCTTTATAAGTTTGTTCAATTGATTCATAATAATACTCTCGAAAATAATTACTTTGAATTTTGATAAAATCGGGATTGGCGACAAGACAACATGCTGTAATTACAGGATGATTTCCATTATTATCCTGATGAACTTTTAAAAGATTAAATAATTCAATTAGATCATCTGTTTTTTCGAGTCCATCTAAGAGAGTGAATTTGTTATTTACTAAAGGATATTTTGTCTTTAGCGATTCAACAATATCTAAGGAAGGCATACGGATACTACCCCAATCGTCAGATTCAACTACAACAAATTTGTGATTGGTTTGCCAACCCCTAAAATTCACATAGTTTTTAGCAATAGTTTTTCTTATTCTTGACACTAATTTTAAAATTCAGATATAATAGATTACATTATATTTAGACCTTCAAAAGGTCTTATTAATTTTCTTTTTTTATCCTTTTTGAAAAACCTATCTTACTTTTTTTAGTGTATTTTCATTCGGATTTTTTATTCAACATTTTCTTATTTAAAAAATTTTCATGATTGTAAATTCTTTTTATTTTCTTTATTAGACGTATATCTTAATAATATGATTCCCAAAAACGAAGTTCAAATTGAATTATTTTACTCCTAGTTTTGCTTAAAAAAAATAGTCCCTATTAAAATCCATATGCTTCAAACCAAGTGTCTATATCTTGAATGGCGCTGAGCATTTCTTCATCTTCAATAGGAAACCCCTCAATCTGACTGATAATTTTGATTTGATGACCTTCATTGATTAGACCACGCATTTGTATTTTTATTTCCATAAAAATATGAGATTCTCCGTTTTCAAGTGGACTTAAGATTGAAAGTTTATTATAATTGCAAATCATAGTTATTGATGTTTGTAGTTACTGTTAAGTAATAAAGAAAGTCATTCTAATATGTGATATTAATACAACTTTAATTTTGAAATAATTCTTTTAACCTGTGCGCTTGTCGTATTATTTTTTAAAAAAAAATTTCTTTCGCTCAAAAAACTCTCATTAACCTTTAATTCTCGAATAGCTAAAAGTGATTCTTCAATTTCATTCACATCAAAACTTGAAATCAAACAACTTACTCTCATTTCTTTCAACAATCTTCTTGTCGGGCTATTTTGCCCCGTTATGGATAAAATTGGTCTATTGTAACTCAAATACATCTGCAATTTTGAAGAAATAAATACATCTTCTGGTAAATCAGCATCAATATCAATAAAGCAGTCAGCATCCTGAATAACGCTAATGACATCGCTAGTAAATTCTTGTATGAAAACTTTATCAACTATACTTCCAGGAATAAAACTTCTATCTAACCTTTTATCGTTTCCATATAATAATAACCTTGAATTGGGATACTTAATTACCAAATTTTCAAATGCTTTAAATAACTTGTAAGGATTCCTTGGACCAGTAACCATGGTCCCTAAAAACACATAATTGTATGTATTTCCGTCTTCATTTCGTTTAACTTTTATCAATTCATCTGATTGAACAGGATTATGTACAGTAAAATAATTTGTAAGCCCGAGCAATTTTGCCTGATATTCACTCATAATATCATTACTTAATGAAAAAATTGTACAGGTTTGAAGAGGTTTTTTTATTCCAAATATTAAATTTTTTCTATATAACTCATAGGTTTCCCATCCTCTCGTAGGCGGAATTGGGTCAACCATATGAATGTAATGTTTTGATTGATTAAGAGCAGCTATGAAAGCGCCAACATGAGCTGTGCTTTCAGCTCCACCATTAACAAAAGATATTACCCAATCATAATCCCCTTTCAAATAAACTTTAGCATAATTTTTGGATTTTAAGACCCAGTTAATGCCATTCAGATTTTGCTTTAAAAGCATCACAGAAAGTTTATTAATTCTCTCATCAAGCTCAAGCTGGTTAGGTATTACATGAACTTGTAATTCTTTTATAAAATTAGATTGATAAAAATTAGTCAATAATTCAAACTTCAAATAGCTATGGCGGAAAAATTCTTCTATAAACCTTCTGTATATTATTCCTGCTGCGCCCTTGCCTATGTTCTTTGCAACAATTAAAACTTTCATACTATTAAATTTATCGTATTAATTCCATCAAAGTAAAATCAGGAACACTGATAAAGGACTGTGGATATCCAAATAAAAAAATCAAACCATTGAGTTGTTCTGCATCTAATCTGAAATCTATTGTGTAACTGAACAGAAGTGTTAAAATTATCGGGTATTTAAGTACATTTTGCTTGATACTTGTTAAATTTAACAGGAGAGGGATAACACCTATCATCAAACCAATTCTAAGATATCTTCCTCCAAGACTGGCCACACTAGATGTAAAGTTAGAGAAAGTAAAAAACAATAATGCCAACAATGCCATTTTAACCAAATAATCATATTTATCATCATTTTTTAAGAAAAGCAAAAAAAAGATACCGAATAGTACACTTACAGACAATACGGTATTTCTCATGGAGTATATTCTAAAATTTTGTGATCTTGATTCTAAGGTCCTTTGCTTACTTTCCTCAACATCTATTCTTGCATAGCCCTCTATTTGATCTGCTACATTGCCCGAAAAAATGGTAAGTGCATCTCCAATGAAATTAGTACCTATTCCAGAATAAATGAGCGATAGAAAATAAAATGAAACAATAAGAAGCTTGGAATTTTTAATAAAATGAAACAAAACAAAAATGATACAGGCTATTGCCAAACCTTGATGGATAAAAACGCATAAAAACGATAAAAATACATATTTAAGACTGTTAGATTGATTATATTTTAATGCTAGTAACACAAAAAGTGTTGAACTAAGCCAAAATCGACCATTTAACAAAGTTATAGGAAAACAAATAAAGGAAATTGCTAAAAGAACCAAAAAGTTGATGTTGGGAAACTTTTGATCAATAACATTAATAACATTATAAATTA
>NZ_JBSZCK010000031.1:0-143145 GCF_054166905.1 Mongoliitalea sp.
CAAGTTTTGTATTTTTGTACATGATGTTTTGGTGTAGTGACTATAAACATCATAAATTTTAGCGAGGCATCATAGCCTCGCTATTGTATTTTTCTAAGATATCCAAAAACACGCAGTGTTTTTGTCGGATGACAGTAATTGAAAATAATAGTTTATCTATAGTAAATCTAGTAATTCCTCAAGATGCAAAAGAGAAAAATATTCATATCATTTTGGAATTGTTTGACGACGGTATTCCAAATCTGTTTGCTTACAGAAGGATGGTTATCAATGTCAAATAATCAGTTTTTCAAAATTAATCCTACGTACCATGAAAAATAAATTTCTTACTTCTATCTTGATCATATTTGTTATCATCAATAAGTCATTAGCTCAAGATGGCTCACTTATAGCGCCATCGGGTTTTGATCAACCCGTTGCAAGTACAAAGGGCCAAGTTAAAGAGATTAGCTTTTTCTCTCAGACAGTAGGGGTAGACCGAGTAGCCAATGTGTACTTTCCTCCTAATTACAATGAGGCAACAGCTTATCCAGTGCTATACTTACTGCATGGCATAGGTGGAGATGAGCGAGAGTGGCTGGATCAAGGGACTCCCAATATCATCATGGATAATCTCTACGCTTCCAATAAAGCTAAGCCCATGATTATCGTGATGCCCAATGGCCGTGCCATGAAAAATGATCGTGCTGAAGGGGATATTTTTGGAGCTGAGCCGGTAAAGGCATTTGCTACTTTTGAAAAAGATTTGTTGAAGGATTTGATTCCCTACATTGAGAAAAATTTTAAAGTTAAGCCAGGTGTGGAGAATAGAGCTGTTGCTGGTCTTTCGATGGGTGGTGGACAGTCCATGAATTTTGGATTGGGCAACCCTGAGCATTTTGCATGGATTGGTGCTTTTTCTCCAGCTCCGAATACGAAGAGAGGAGAAGCTTTGATTCCAAGGCCTGATGTGACCAAGTCCAATTTGAAACTTTTGTTTTTGAGTTGTGGGGATAAGGATAATTTGATGAATGTGACCACAGGAGCGCATGAGTTCTTAACAGAAAAAGGTATTCCCCATACCTATCGAATTCTTCCTGATCACTACCATGACTTCAAGTATTGGAAGAATGAGCTGTATTTCTTTGCGCAATTAGTGTTTAAGTGATTGGTTGATTGAGTGATTAGAAAATTTTATAAATTAGCTTCATGGAAACCAAGGACAAAAAAAACTTCTTGAATGAGCCTGAGGCTGCATATGGTAAATTTAGCTATGCAGACTATCTGACTTGGGAGTTGGATGAAATGGTGGAGCTGATCAAAGGGAAAATCTTTAGGCAAGCCGCTGCACCAAGAAGGATTCATCAGGAAGTTAGCTTGAAAGTTGTAAGAAGGATTGCTGAATTTTTGGAAGGTAAAACATGCAAAGTATTTATAGCCCCCTTCGATGTCAGGCTTCCGGTGAAGTCCAAAAAGAATGAAGATATTTTTACCGTGGTGCAGCCTGATATTTGCGTGGTGTGTGATTTGGAGAAATTAGATGAAATGGGTTGTGTGGGTGCTCCAGATTTGATCGTTGAAATCCTCTCTCCAAGTAATAATCAAAAGGAATTGATCCATAAATACGAGGTATATCTAGAAGCAGGAGAAAAAGAGTATTGGATCATCCATCCATCCGAAAAAACCCTCTTTATATACACATTGTCTGATGGCGACTACGTCCCGTCAAAGCTTTATACCATCGGGCATACAGTCCCCTCCTCAGTGATCAAAGGCTTCGAATTAGACTTAGAATGGGTGTTCAAAGATTTAGATTGAATTCTAAAATCTAATCTCGGTTGCTATCGGGACTAAATTCTACATTCATTCCAAATGAACCAAAGCCAAAGACTCCCAGCCATTCAGATCCTTATTGTGGTCTACTTTTTCCATGGCTTGAGCAATTTTATTTTTGAAAGCCCAGCATGTTTCTCTTCTTAACTCCAAAATGTCGGAGAGCTCATTGAGTGTGAGGTCCACATCTTTTCTATTGGAAAGATATAAGATGTAGAACGCCTTTTCAATAGGGAACTTGAGTTTATGAAATAAGGTATCAACCGTTGGAGATTCCAAGTAATTGCAATTTTTACACCTTTTGCTAAAATTAGCTGTTTCTTGATATTTATTATAAGAGCATTTCTTACAATGATACCCATCTTTCCACTTCAACTCAGCCAAAAATTGTAGACAGGTGTCTTTGTCGGGAAAGACCTTTTTGAACTCCTCAAAACCAAGTCCTTTCATCAAGGCAAGACTCTTGGTAGTTTCTTCCACAGAGGATTTTAACTCTGCATTGTTTTCCTGCAAAAGCAAATTCATCTCTGTTACTTTTTTGTTCAACTCCTCTAGCTTCTGATTGGTGGCCTGTAACTCCTCATTTTTTTGCGCCAAATCTGAAGCCATACGCTCAATTTTCTCCGTACGTGCTTTTACTTTTTCTTTGAGTTTGCTGTTGAGCTCATGAGTTAATTGATTGTTTTTTTCAAGCACTAATGTTTTTTCCTCGTTTGCCCGAATGAACTCATCCTGCAGAAATTTCACCTGATTGAAAATCGAAAAGGAGAAAAGCAACATCTCCAAGAAAATAACGGGGTAGACCAAATACCAGTTAAGTACAGGATTTTGAAACAACTCAATACTTCTGGAATAGGTATAAATGATAACCAAAAATAAACATGCATAGGCAAATATGTAAGACCAGGAATGAATCTCTTCTTTGATCAATTCTCTGAGTCCAAATCCAAAAGGAATCAAAAGGATCAAAATAGTGATTACTAAGTATGTGTTGAAGTTGAACTCAAAAAAGAATAGCTGATTGATAAAGAAAATGAGTTTCAGTACAATTGCCCAATTGGTAAACTTCAATACTCTGTCACTTTTGGTATATTTCTGTACGAAACGATTAGAGAATAGCAGGGTGGCTACAATAATAAAAAACTCAATAACATACTGATTGTTCAGTTGGTTGAGCCATGGACTGTTTGGCCAAAAGTATTGAAACCCTAAGCCATCTCTACCGAGCGAAAACCAGATATAGGAAAGAATGAGTCCAGGAAAATACAGGTAAAGCAAATCTTTGAGCTTGAAAAATAAATAGAGATTAAAAATTAAAATCAGGATCAACACGCCATAGTAAATGCCTAACAGAAAATACTCATTTAGGGAGTGGTTGAGAAATCGTTCATTGGTACGAAGATGAAAGCTAAATTCTTGATTGTAACTTCTGTAAATCTTTAAATAATAAGTCTTTTGTTCTCCTGGCCGGATATCGAGGAAGTAATTAAAGTTTTTATGATGAATTTTACGGGAATTGAAAGGGAGTTGGAAGCCAGCCTCATAGGTTTCAAAGGTTCCGTTGGAGTTTGGAAAAAAAAAGGCAAATTTTTTGATATCAAAGCCCCATGATTCAAAATACCAGCCATTATCTTCTGCTTGCTGATTATTTTGAACGGTCAAACGAACCCACACCGGAGAATTATAATAATCATATATTATGTGAGCATCATTAACCTTGGTGAATTTTGTCTGAAATTCAGGCGAGGCAACATCTTCTATGTTGAATTGTCCCAAAGTATCCAAATAAAAGTCTATCATGGTACTTACTTTTAATTGCGTAAGACCTTCTTCCAATTGGATAATTGTAGGCTGAGACTGTTGTCTTGCTTGTGCTTGAATTGTCCACAAAAGAATAAATCCGAACACGAGAAAGAATGCTAATTTTTTTATGAAGCTCACCTGATTAAGATTAAATGTTTTTCCTATATGTGTGATGTTATGTTAATAAGTTTCAAATTAATGAAATCTAGTCAATTTTCTTTTAAACCGATATTTAGGGGTGCTTTCTAACGGAAATCATTTGCAATATTAAGAACTCCGGAAGATATATTGCTTTTATCTCCAAACCGAGTCAAGCACTTTCCTTACATTTCTTGTCTTTGCTTTTTAAAATGTTAACAGAAGTCTATCTCGTAATAGGAATACCCATTAAGGTTTGAATGATATCTTTTTTCTCTTGATAATTTCTGTCAATGACTAGAGGATAAGCTGTTCTTCTTGGCATAGGCCAATTGTTCAGCCAACTAGACCCATCGTGAAGTCCCCAAAATGTAACTCTTGATATCTTATCCTGATGCTTGACAAAAAGCTCAAAGAGCTCTTGATACCTTTTGGCTAATTTTGCCTGAACTTCTTCAGGTAAGCCATCTTTGTAAATATTGTAGGAATCATCTTGAGGAAACGTAGCGTCAATATCTGCTCCATGTCTATTCACTGGGTTAGGAAGTAAATCAATATCAAGTTCAGTGATCATAACTTGAAAACCAGCTTCTGCAATTTTCACAATACACTCCTCAATGATTTCTAATGACGGAGATTCCAGTCCATAATGTCCCTGCATACCTATTCCATCAATTTTGATGCCTTCAGCTCTCATTTCCTTAGCAAGCTCAATTGTAGCATCCCTTTTAGCAGGTTTCCACATGTTGTAATCATTATAATACAATTCTGCCTGAGTGTCTACTTCGTTTGCTTTAATAAAAGCTCTTTTGATAAAATCTTTTCCTGCAATTTCATACCATTTGGAAGGCCGCATTTCGCCATTGTCAAGAATGGCTTCATTGACTACATCATAACCCATGATTTTGCCTTTGTAACGGCCCATAATAGTCTCGATATGGTTTTCCATTCGGGAAATCAGCTGTTCTTTTGAAAGGTCATTTCCTTGCTCATCTTGATAAACCCATGTAGGCGTTTGATTATGCCATATTAAGGTATGTCCCACAATTTTGGACTTTGTTCGCTCAGCTAGAGAAACTAGTTGATCCATAGCGTCAAAACTGTATTGATTAGGCTGTGGATGGATGAGTGCCCATTTCATGATGTTTTCAGGAGTTAGGCTGTTGAAATGTTTGCTGATCAATGCTTCCGCTTGTGAATCATTTCCTTGCCCCAATATCTGACGTTGATTGATTGCAGCACCGATATCAAAAACTGGTTCAAAGTGGTCTTTCAAGCCTTGCGCATGTAAAGAACCAATAAAGAAAAAAAGAACAAGAAGTGAAAATAGGCTTGGGGAGATGGTTTTCATAGCATTTCGTTGGTTATGGGTATCCATTCATTATTGATGGTTTTTAAAAGCCAATAGAGTTTCCACCGTCTATTGCTAAGGAAGTACCTGTGACATACTTGGATGCATCACTGGCAAAGTACAGGGCGGCTTCAGCTATATCCTTAGGTTCACCCAATTTCCCCATTGGCGTTCGGGAAAGCACTTTGTTTTTTCTTTCAGGATCGTTATTCAAGGCTTTTGCTGACATGTCGGTTGCAATAAACCCGGGGGCAATACAGTTTACTCTTATTCCAAAAGGGGATAGCTCCACTGCCATTGCCTTTGTCATTCCTTCAATTGCTGATTTGGAAGCGGTATAGGCAATTACCTTAGGGATGCCATATTTAGCAGCCATGGAGGAAATCATGATGATAGACCCAAACCCCTGTGTTTTCATAATTTTAACTACCTCTCTGCTCAAAGTGAAAACTGAGCATACGTTGGTGTGAATGATACGTTGAAAGTCTTCATCACTTACATCCCAAAAGTCTTTTTTAAGGTTAATGCCAGCATTGTTGACTAGGATATCTATCCTGCCATGCTCATTTACAATTCGTTGAATTAATGAGGGAATCAGTTTAAGCTGACCTAAATCAAAAGCAATGCAAATCGCCAATTCACCAAGGCTAGCTTTTGCTTGGGCTAATTTCTCTTCATTTCTTCCAATGATAATGGTTTTGATCCCTGCTTCGATAAATCGCTGACTGGTGGCTAACCCTAGCCCTGATGCTCCGCCGGTTACAATGGCTACTTTTTGTTGTTGCTCACTCATGATTTAAGTTTATTATGATTAAATACCTGGAACATGATGAGGTTTGAAATTCATATAGTATTCTAAACTGTGCTTGGGAGGTTCTACTCCTTCCGGTAATGGCATCTTTGAAAACTGTCCAAAATAAAGGAGGCAGGCATCTCTCCACCATGCTGCTTCTTCGGCTTGAATAGTTAGAAAGGATAATACATGATTGAAACGTTTTTCATCTACATATTCACGCATATTTTCCCAAGTAGAAATATTGACTCTTGCTTCTTCAACTCCTTTCTGATAGTGTTTGGCTAGATTGTCCCATAGGGATTCTCCATTTTGAAGTGGGTGATTCCAATTTACTTGATGAAACCATAGCAGATACTTTTCGGGTACGGTAGCTAAATTTCCCCAAGTATTTTGCAATGCTGGAGCGTATTGACTGAGCGCATCGCTTCCTGTGGAGGTTCTGTTGAAACCAATACCTTTTTCATTCGCTTGATGGTAATAGGTGGCGGTCCAGTCAGCTCTTCTACCTCCTGAAACCCAAGGTCCGGGTCCATAATGATGACTGGCAGCCATAATGTGATGTAGTCCAAGAGGAGTCATGTAGTTGACAACCATTTCTCTGCTGCGCATCATCACATCAGTCATGGTTTGCACAAATGTTGGATTCGTGCTAAATGTTAATTTCAACCATTCTTCAGCGATTTCCTGAGATCCTTGATTAGGATTCCATGCCAGTTTTCCGAAAGCAAACCAGTTGGCCTGATGAAAATGATGCCCTGTCCAGTTGCGATCTGTACCGATGTTTGATACACCTGCCATCGCAGTTATTTTATATTGATGCAAACTCCCATCTATCACCTTGGCAACTTCACTGCCTTGGCCTTTGACATACGTATCCTCTTTCAGTACTTCTTCAAATAAAGGAGCCAAAAAAGCTAGATGCGTGTCATGTCCCAAATACTCTTGGGTAATCTGAAATTCCATCATCAAGGGTGTTTGAGGCATTGCTCCAAACAATGGATGGAAGGGTTCTCTTGGTTGAAAATCAATCGCTCCGTTTTTTACCTGTATGATTACATTATCCAAAAATTCCCCATCCAATGGTTTGAATTCATTGTATGCTTGCTTATGACGGTCATCTGGCGTGTGTTCGTTGTACACAAAAGCTCTCCACATGACTATACCACCATGGGGAGCTAAGGCACGTGCCATCATATTGGCACCATCTGCCTGTGATCTCTTGTAATTGTGAGGACCTGGCTGTCCTTCTGAGTCTGCTTTGACCACAAAACCTCCAAAGTCAGGGATATATTGGTAGATTTCTTCTGCTTTTTGGTTCCACCATGCTTGAACATCTGAATTCAATGGATCTGCAGTTTCTAAACCACCGATTTCAATAGGAGCTGAAAAACGTGCAGTAAGATAAACTTTGATTCCGTAAGGTCTAAATACATCCGCAAGTGCTTTTACTTTTTCCAAGTAGGTAGGTGTAAGAATCAAGGCATTTGCATTCACATTGGTTAAAACCGTTCCATTGATCCCAATGGAAGCATTTGCTCGTGCATAATCATGGTATTGCTGGTCAATGTGTCTTGGTAGCCTGTGCCAATTCCAGATTGAAAACCCTGCATAGCCTCGCTCCACAGTTCGGTCGAGGTTATCCCAATGATTCAAAACCCGATGTTGAACTTTTGGAGATTCAAAGACTCCTTCTTTTGGTATGTTAGTGCCGCTTTGAATATGTTGGAGTAACCTGAATGTTCCGTAGAGTAAACCAATGTCAGTCTTAGCAGTAATAATTAGCTGTGTTCTGTCTGGGTCATGAAATATTGCAAAACCATCGGATGCCAGCGCATTGATTTTTGAATAAGGGAAATTCTTGATAGTAAGATCTTCCTGTTTTCCAATCAGAAGAGATGCCGATTCAGTTGGGTTATTGTTTCCTTTAGAATAATTCAGCATTCCTTGTGAAGCATACTCAAGCTCTTTTTTAATAATGAAAAGTGTGGTGGAATTCCCCATAACTTCATAATTGCTGAGTGAGTTGGTCTGCCATGCTTGAGGCTCTTGGATGGGGTAATATTGCAGCCAAAGCTTGTATCCATCATTGGCAAATCCTGATACGCTGAGCAGTATTATGAAAAAAAACGAGAGTATAGGTTTCATTCGGTTTATAGGCTTGATGTTAATAGCTGTATTAATTAGGAATTTGTTTGAAATCGATTACATTAATATTTTGTCAAATCATGAGTTTAAAACAACTCTCAGTTGCTATTTTACTCTGTTCCGTTGAATTAATGAATGTTTGTTTTCGAAATTTATAAAAAAATAATGAAATCGGTTGCAATACTGCATAAAAACTTTCAATTTTAAGACAAACAACCTGATGAAGACATGAAAAAATTTTTATGGATTTTCCTCCTTGTGCCTCAACTCTTGGATGCTCAAATTCATGTGAGTTTTCAAAAGAATGATCAACAAAGGTTTTTTGAAGTTGTAGGAGAGCGTAGCACTGCTGTGATTGTTTTCGATCCATCTGAAAATGCTCTTGTCCATAAATCTGCTCATTTTTTAGCAGAAGATATTGAACGAGTTACCGGTAAAAAAGTGGCTGTAAAAGCTTTGGGTTTGGTCAAAGATTTTGACGGTATTGATTCAGTTGATGTTATTATTGTTGGGACAATAGATAACAGTAGCATTCTAAAAGAATTGATTTCTTCTGGCAAATTGACGGTTGATGAACTTCAAGGTCAGTGGGAACGCCACAGGATCCAAACCATTGAACAGCCATTTCCGGGGGTAAATAAGGCTTTAGTGATTGCTGGAAGTGATCGAAGAGGTGCTGCATACGGAGTGTTTACAATTAGCGAAAAAATTGGTGTATCTCCATGGTATTGGTGGGCTGATGTACCGGTAGCTAAGCATGCTGAGGTGTATATTGAAGATTGTAATTTTCTCTCTAAAAGCCCTGCGGTCAAGTATCGTGGAATATTTATCAATGATGAGGCTCCTGCGTTTACAAATTGGGCTTTTGAAAAGTTTGGAGGGATCAATCATAAAGTCTATGAGAAGGTTTTTGAACTGCTGCTACGCAATAAGGCCAACTTTTTATGGCCATCGATGTGGCTGCCTACTATGTTTTATGTGGATGATCCATTAAATGCCAAAACTGCTGATGATTTTGGGATTGTGATGTCTACCAGTCATCATGAACCCATGACCCGTGCTCATCAAGAGTGGGAGGAATTCGGGGAAGGTCCTTGGAATTATGTTACAAATGGAGAAAAATTACGAGAATTCTGGAAAGGAGGGATAGAAAGGATTGGTAGTTATGAAACGATGGTAACTGTGGGAATGCGAGGCGATGGTGATGATGCCATGTCAGAGGAGACGGCCGTTGATTTATTGGAAACCATTATCCGAGATCAGCGAAAAATATTGGAAGAAGTCACTCAAAAACCTGCGAATGAGACACCTCAAGTATGGGCTATTTACAAAGAAGTTCAGGACTATTACGATAAAGGTATGCGTGTGCCTGATGATGTCACCATTTTATTGAGTGATGATAACTGGGGGAATATCCGCTACCTTCCTATGCAAAACTCCGAAAACAAAGGTGTTAAGTATGGGATGTATTATCATTTTGATTATGTAGGAGCTCCCACTTCTTATAGGTGGCAAAATGTCACCCAAATCGAACGTGTGTGGGAGCAGATGAAACTAACTTATGAACATGGAGTCAATGAAATTTGGATCGTGAATGTGGGTGATATCAAGCCGATGGAATTTCCGATTAGTTTCTTTTTAGATTTGGCATGGGATCCGGATGCCATTCAAGCGGAGGATTTGCCAAGCTATTACATCCATTGGTCCAAGCAGCAATTTGGGGGGCATTTTTCAGAAGATATTGCCAAGCTATTGGCATTATACACCAAATATAATTCCCGTAGAACCCCTGAAATGCTCACCTCGGATACTTATAGTATTGAAAATTATAGGGAAGCTGATAGAATTATTGCTGAATTCAATGAGCTTTTACGTAGGAGTACTGCTATTTACCAACAGATTCCTCTGCATTACAGAGATGCTTTTTATCAGTTGGTGCATTCGCCTATAGAAATGTGTGCAAACCTCAATGAAATGTATGTGTCAGCCGGTAAAAACAAGTACTACGGGGTAAGAGGGGCGGTAGCTGCAAATTATTATGCAGACCGAACTAAAGAGCTTTTCGAAAAAGATGCTGCGCTAAAAAAAGAATTCCATTCGATGAATGATGGGAAGTGGAATCACATGATGTCACAAACCTATATTGGATATACGGGTTGGAATCATCCTCCGCTCAATATGATGCCTGCTGTTTCGTATGTTCAAGTGCCTGAAAGTGATGAAATAGGTTATCTCATAGAGCATGGTGTTCCCCCGCGTTGGGGCTGGTTGGGAGTAGAAGGGAGATGGGGATTTAGCAGAAATATGCCAGTATTTGATCCTATCAATGATCAATCGTATTACTTAGATATTATCAATAGGGGTGCTCGGGAAATTGGATATTCTCTGAAAGGCAAACAGGATTGGATTAAGGTTTCTTCGGATCGTGGATCTGTATTGTTTCATGAAAAAGTATACGTAAGTATCGATTGGGAGCGTGCACCTGCGGGTAGGGCTACAGGCGAGCTGATTCTTTCTGGGGCAGGTAAAAAGTATAGTGTACAGGTGCCGATCAACAACATACAAGTAGAAGCGACAGGATTTATTGAAAATGAAGGAGTAGTAGCTATAGAGCCTGCTAATTTTAGTCGAAAAGTTGATGGGGGACGAGCCCATTGGACTTTGGTGCCTAACTTAGGAAGGACAGATGCTTCCTTGATTGTCGAGCCTATGAATTCTGAGAAGCAGGTTTCAGTGGAGAAAGCTCCGTTGGTTGTATATGACTTCACAACTTTCAGTTCAGGAGATATCCGTGTGCATGTGTATGTGTCGCCTACACAAGATTTCAAAAGGGAGGTGGGCTTGCAGTTTGCTCTTGCCATAGATGATGGTGAGCCACAAATCATCAATATCAATGAAGGTGAGACTGTTCCTGATTATAAGTACGCTTCTTGGTGGATGAGGTCTGTCGGTGATAATGTAAAAATAAAAACATCTAAACATTATTTAAAATCCCCTGGAGTGCATACACTTAAAGTTTGGGGGCTTGACTCTGGATTAGTCATCCAAAAGATAGTAATTGATACAGGTGGTAAGAAGCCGAGTTATCTAGGTCCACCTGAAAGCACCTTCAAACAATAATTTCGATAGTAATTACTATTTGAGCTTTAGTGAGGATGCGCGGATGATTAAATCAGATCTCAGCGTGATTTTATTGGTGTTCTGAAGGAGTGTTGCTTCTGGATTGTCTAGATGGTTGATTAGGTTTTTCATGGCAACTTCACCCATTTCAAAGCCAGGGTAATTGATTGTGGTGATTTTGGGGTACACAAGTCTTGAAATAACCTCATTGTTAAATCCGACGATAGCCATATCTTCTGGAACTCTGAACCCTTTCTGAATAAGTTGATTCATGCAGGCTGCTGCACAGGCATCATTAGAGACAAAAAGTGCATCAGGCAAAGGATTCATTTTAAGTACCTTTCCAATGACATATTCTGCTGCATGTTCATTGATCTCATCCAATACAATCACTTGATCATCATGGATTTCTAGTCCTTTATCCATTAGTGCATACTTGAATCCTTTTAATCTTTCTGCATAGACACTGATTTTTGTACTACCTAACACATGGACTATTTTTTTACATCCTTGTTCAATCAAGTGATTGGTTGCTAATTGGGCGGCGTTGATATTATCAATAGTGACACCTACACTGTTTGGACTATTGGCAACTCTGTCGTAAAACAATACGGGAATACCCTTTTTATGAAAAGGTTGAAAGTGTTCTAGTTTTTCTGCTTCACTTGCCAATGATACTATCAAACCATCCACTCTACTTTTAAACATAGAACGGGTATTGGCTACTTCTTTTTCGCTTGATTCCAAAGATTGTGTGATGACAAGATTGTAGCCAGCTTCATTGGCTACTTTTTCCATGCCAGCAAGTACTGATGCCTGAAAGCTACTGTTAAGACTTGGAACAATAACACCAATATTATTGGTTTTTTTGCTCCGGAGATTTGCAGCGAAAACATTTGACTGATAGCCCATTTCTGCTGCAGCTTGGAATATTTTCTTTTTGGTTTTCTCTTTTACCGCAGGATGATGATTAAGTGCTCTGCTCACGGTCGTTGGAGAAACCCCACTTTGCTTGGCTATATCGTAAATTGTAATCTCTTTCTCCATTGGAAGTCTAAATTTGGATCAGCGCAAAAATCCAGAAAATGTTCCGATTCATTGAAAGCGCATGATCAAAAATAATTTTTTTAAGTATCTAAACCAACAATATTTTATGAAATCGATTTCGGTTCTAGTTTTTTATTTGCCAAACTTGTAACAGAATGGTATTGCTGCTGAAAATATTAAAAAATTATGCCGTTTTTATGACTTTATTGAAAAAATATTCCTCGTTAGATGTTAATTGTGTAAAATTTAGCGTGTTGATTCGCTGTTTTTTGGCGGGAAATAAACAATTATTATAAGTCTCGATGATGAACTTAATGAATTGATAATTTTTAATATTCAAAATAATAATTGGTGATATTTCATATTAACTGTAGTCTGCCTTGGTATCTGGGTAAAAATAATTATGAAATCGGTTGCATTTTTATCAATTTGTAGCCAAGTTTATACCTCGGAAAAGCTATTTTGAATTTAAGTCGATTACCTGACCAAAGTTTAGTAGTGTACTCATGTAAGAGATTAGTTTAGGGTTTCCTCCAATTCCGTGACTTCTTGTGGGGTTACGGAATTTTCAAATATAGTTTCTTGGTAAGTTTTAATGTATGAAAAATAACTTGATCCAGACCTTTCGTTGGTATGGCCCCAATGATCCTGTAAGCTTAAGTGATATCAAACAGGCAGGTGCCACGGGTATTGTCACTGCCTTGCATCATGTGCCTCATGGAGAAGTCTGGCATTATCAGGATATAATTCAGAGGAAGCAAGAAATAGCCAAACACGGATTAACCTGGGAGGTGGTGGAGTCCCTGCCGGTTCATGAATCCATTAAAACAAATGATTCAAAGGCAGCGCTTTATTTATCGAATTATATACAAAGTTTGAAAAATTTAGCTAAAGCTGGTTTAACTACCATATGCTATAATTTTATGCCAGTGTTAGATTGGACGCGTACAGATCTTTCATTTACTGTATCCACTGGAGCAAAAGCGCTTTATTTTGATTGGGCAGATTTAGCCTATTTTGACTGCTATGTTTTGAAAAGATCAGGAGCTGAAAAGAGTTATTCCAAATCTATCATATCCATTCTTCAAAGTAGGTTGAGTTCTTATACCTCTGAAAAGGTTAAAGCATTGGAGGAAATTATCTGTATGGGTGTTCCTACAGAAGCAATGATCAGCATTCCTGATTTGAGGGCCAGTTTAGAAATATATGCAGGTATCGGAAAAGAGGGTTTAAGGCAAAATTTAAAGCTTTTTTTAGATGCCATTGCTGATACTTGTGAATCCCATGGTATTCAAATGACCATACATCCGGACGATCCTCCTTACCCCATATTAGGCCTTCCCAGAATAGCATCCTCTAAGGATGATTTTGACTGGATTTTTGCAAATCAACCAAAAAATTTCAACGGTCTTTGCTTGTGTTCAGGCTCTCTTGGAGCAGGACCCTTTAATAATGTGCCTCAATTGGCACGCCTTTTTGGTGACCGCATCCACTTCGTTCATTTAAGAAATGTAAAACGGGATCAATTTGGAAATTTCTTTGAATCAGATCATTTGGATGGAGATGTAGACATGTTTGAGGTGATGAAAGAATTGGTTCAATTAACTAATTTAAGAGATAAACCTATTCCTTTCAGGCCTGATCATGGCCATCAAATGCTCGATGATCTCCAAAAAGCTACTAACCCCGGGTATTCTGCCATAGGAAGATTAAAAGGATTAGCAGAGTTGCGTGGCTTAGAGCTTGGGATAGCCAGAATGTTTTCTATGATGTCAATCGAGCAAAATATAAAACCCAACCTAGAAATAAACCTATAAAACCAATCAAATACATGTTATTAGAACCTATTGATCTTATTGTTTTCATCGGATATTGTTGTCTGATAGTGGGCATGGGTCTTTTTGTCTCTCGGGAAAAAAAAGGTCATGTCAAGAATTCCAAAGATTACTTCTTAGCATCTAAGGCTTTGCCTTGGTGGGCTGTGGGAGCTTCTTTGATTGCATCCAATATTTCCGCAGAACAATTTATTGGAATGTCGGGATCTGGATTTGCACTAGGTTTGGCGATCTCAACCTATGAGTGGATGGCAGCTATTACGCTTTTGGTAGTAGCTATTTTCTTTCTGCCTGTTTTTATGAAAAAGGGCATTTATACGATGCCAGGATTTCTTTTTGACAGATACGATACTAGAGTGCGTACTACGATGGCGATTTTTTGGTTGGCATTGTATGTATTTGTCAACCTTACATCTGTTCTTTATCTGGGGGCCTTGAGTCTAAATACGATTATGAATGTCCCAATGACTTATGGGATTGTTGGCTTAGCCCTTTTTGCAATGATTTACTCCATTTATGGAGGGCTCAAGGCAGTGGCATGGACAGATGTAGTTCAAGTATTTTTTTTAGCAGCCGGTGGATTAGCAACTACTTACATTGCTTTGACTATGGTAGGAGAGGGAAGTGCATGGGATGGCATAGGTCTTCTTAGGAAGGAAGTGCCTGGTCATTTTTCCATGATTCTTTCCAAAGGAGAAATGATGATTTCCGATGGAAAGGGAGGGTTGAAAGATGCTTATTTGGATCTTCCTGGTCTGAGTGTTTTGGTTGGTGGGATGTGGATCGTTAATCTCAACTACTGGGGCTTTAATCAGTACATTACACAGCGTGCCCTGGCTGCCAAGAGTTTGGATGAGGCACAAAAAGGGATGATTTTTGCAGGATTTTTGAAGCTTCTGATGCCTTTGATAGTCGTGATTCCTGGCATTGCTGCCTTGGTAATTGTCAACAATGGAATAGATGCTTCTTTTGTCGAATCGATGAAAGACCCTGTTTCAGGTTTGATAAAATCAGACAGAGCGTACCCTACCTTGCTACAGCTGTTACCAACGGGGCTCAAAGGGCTTGCATTTGCGGCACTGACAGCGGCTATTGTTTCTTCCTTAGCCTCCATGGCCAATAGTACGTCCACGATTTTCACCATGGATATTTACAACAAGTACATCAATAAAAATGCTGCTGAATCCAAGCAGGTATTGATCGGTAGAGTCACTGCGGCTGTCGCGTTTATTATTGCAGCTATTGTTGCTCCTGCTTTGGGGCAATTGGATCAGGCATTTCAATTTATTCAAGAGTACACAGGGTTTATAAGCCCCGGGGTCTTTGCAATTTTCTTATTGGGTGTTTTTTGGAAAAAAACCACATCTAATGCTGCCCTTACGGGTGCTGCTCTAAGTATTCCGCTTTCAGTGGTGTTAAAAGTTTATTGGCCTGATTTGCCATTCTTGGATAGAATGGGAGTTGTGTTCCTTACGTTAGTTGGTTTGATGGTGATTATAAGTTTGATTGAAGGTAAGGGTAAAGACCACCCGAAAAGTATAGAAATTGACAAGAGTTTATTTACAACTAGCCCAGGCTTCAAGATAGGTGCGTTTTTTATCATGGTGATTACAACAGCACTCTATATCTTATTCTGGTAATTATAAGGATATGAGAAATTTACTTCTAGGATATGATTTGGGAAGTTCTTCCGTAAAGGCAAGTTTACTCGATGCAGATACTGGGAAAGTGGTCGCTTCCGAAACTTTACCAAAAGTAGAGATGCCTATTCATTCTCCCTATACTGATTGGGCAGAGCAAGATCCTTCCATGTGGTGGGAATATGTTGTGGATTGTACTAAAGCATTGGTTTCCAAAGCAGCTATTCAAAAGGGAGAATTGAAGGCTATTGGGCTCTCATATCAAATGCACGGCCTTGTATTGGTTGATAACAATCAAGAGGTATTAAGGCCCGCCATTATTTGGTGCGATAGTAGGGCTGTTGAAATTGGTAATCATGCATTTGAAAAGTTGGGTCCAGCCTATTGTCTCCCGCATTTACTCAATTCTCCGGGAAACTTTACAGCATCGAAACTTAAATGGGTCAAGGATCATGAACCGTCAATTTATGAGCAAATACATAAATTTATGCTTCCGGGAGATTTTATTGCCATGAAGCTGACAGGAGAAATATTGACCACCGAGACTGGGTTGTCAGAAGGTATATTTTGGGATTATCAAAAGGGTGGAGTTTCTGAAAGGTTATTAGAAGTATACGGTATAGACAAGTCCTTAGTGCCTGATTTTACTGCTTCGTTTGCACTTCAAGGAAAAGTTTCTGCTCAAGCTTCAGAGCTTTTAGGGATAGAAGCAGGGGTTCCCATTTGCTACCGAGCAGGAGATCAGCCAAACAATGCTTTATCATTGAATGTATTGAAAGAGGGAGAATTAGCAACCACTGCTGGGACCTCCGGAACCGTTTATGGAGTGACTGCTCAGCCTTTATTTGACCCGAAATCTAGGGTTAATACGTTCATTCATGTCAATCACCAAAAGGAGAAACCAAGCTATGGAGTACTTCTTTGTGTCAATGGTACAGGTATTTTGAATTCATGGACAAGACGGTTACTTGGAGGAGAATCACTTTCTTATCCTGAAATTAATCAATTAGCCGCCAAAGCAGCAATTGGTTCCGAGGGTTTGAGTTTCATTCCATTTGGCAATGGTGTTGAGCGAATCATGGAAAACAAGCCTGTAGGTGCAAGTTTGGTTGGTCTTAATTTACTCAAGCATGAGCGCTCACATGTTTTAAGAGCAACACAGGAAGGGATTGTATCAGCCTTAACCTATGGATTTAATATAATGAAGGGGATGGGATTGAATCTTAAAACAGTGAAGGCAGGCCATGCCAACATGTTTTTAAGCCCCTTGTTCCGGGAGGCTTTTGTAAATATGAATGAAGTATCCTTAGAGCTTTATGATACAGATGGCTCTCAAGGGGCTGCACGAGGGGCAGGAATTGGTCTAGGTTTTTATGCAAACACAGATGAAGCTTTTCAAAGTTTGGAAAAGATTGCTTCTCTTGAGCCGGAGCAATCTTTGGTAGAAGCTTATTCCGATGTTTATGGTGTTTGGAAATCTCGTTTGGCTCAGTTAACAGCTTGAAATTGAATAAAAAAATAATTAAATCTATTACGCATATGTCGAAAACCTATTTTCCTACAATCGAAAAAATCAAATTTGAAGGCAGAGCATCTCAGAATCCACTATCGTTCAAATTTTATGATGAAAACCGCGTAGTTGCCGGTAAGACCATGAAAGAGCATTTCAAATTTGCTATTGCTTATTGGCACACGTTCTGCGCTACAGGTGCTGATCCATTTGGACCAGGTACGATGGTGCATCCTTGGGATGCCAGTACAGATGCAGTACAGCGAGCCAAAGACAAAATGGATGCTGCTTTTGAGTTTTTTGTAAAAATTGGAGCTCCCTATTATTGTTTTCACGATGTGGATTTGATTGATGAGGGTTCATCGATTGAAGAATACGAGGAGCGTATGCGCATCATCACTGATTATGCTTTACAAAAGCAGGAGGAAACTGGTGTTAAGTTATTATGGGGAACGGCCAATGTATTCTCTAATCCGAGATACATGAATGGTGCCTCTACCAATCCTGATTTTGATGTAGTGGCTTGGGCTGGTACGCAAGTGAAAAATTCCATAGATGCTACCATTAAGTTAGGAGGTGAGAATTATGTTTTTTGGGGAGGTAGAGAAGGTTATATGTCTCTGTTAAATACGGATATGAAGCGTGAAACTTCCCATTTAGCGCAATTCTTAACAATGGCTAGAGATTATGCAAGATCCAAGGGCTTCAAAGGCAATTTCTTGATCGAGCCTAAGCCTATGGAGCCGACCAAACATCAATATGATTACGATGCTGCCACTGTGGTAGGTTTCCTAAGACATCATGGCTTAGATAAGGATTTTAAGTTAAACTTAGAGGTGAATCATGCTACCCTTGCTGGACACACATTTCAACATGAATTGCAAGTAGCTGTTGATGCAGGGATGTTGGGAAGCATTGATGCCAATAGAGGAGATTATCAAAACGGCTGGGATACTGATCAATTCGCAATCAATATCCAGGAGTTGACGGAGTCTATGTTGGTGATTTTAGAAGGAGGAGGAATTGATGGAGGAGGTGTTAATTTTGACGCTAAAATCCGAAGAAACTCAACTGATATGGATGACTTATTCCATGCACATATTGGTAGTATGGATGCTTTTGCGAGAGCTTTGATCATAGCAGATGAAATTCTTACTAAGTCTGCTTATAAATCTTTGCGCCAAACACGCTACTCATCATTCGATGCAGGTCAAGGAAAGGCTTTTGAAGATGGTCAATTGACTTTGGAAGATTTGCGTGCACATGCTTTGGCAGTAGGAGAACCAAAGAAAACCAGTGGTAAGCAAGAGCTCTTTGAGAATATCTTAAACCAATTTATCTAACAAAAAAACCGGCCTAAGAGCCGGTTTTTTTATTCCAGAACCAAAAGTGACTTAATGTCTGTACGGTCAATATTTTCGAAGTTATTTTTATAGCGGATTTTCACGACATAAGAACCAGGAGGGACCTTTTCACCATTTATATCCCCAGACCAGGTACATGCCGGCTGATCAGCCTGATTATTTGGATTGATGCAATGATGTACGAGTTGACCCCATTTGTTGTAAATCCACACTTCGACTTCATCAATCAAAAAATTAGCATAAACTTCAAACTTATAGGTGTCATTATTAGCACGCATGCCTGTGGTTTGTTTGACTTCCATTTGGCAGTCTTCAATAACATCAAAGTTTACTGTGTAGTTACAGCCATTTTGTGTGGTAACTGTAAGCTCATAACGTCCTTGTTCTTGTGGTTCTAGTATGCGGTTTTCAGAGATTAGGTTGTCATTGAAATACCATTTATATGCTATGAAATTACCCGGATCGATGGTTTCAAACAAACCGAATTGAGCACAAATAATGTAGGTTTCTTCGATAGCAGGAAGTACTTCGTCTACAATTCTTCGTACCAAGACTTCCTCAGCGCCTAACAAACAATTAAGTGCTCCAAAGATCTCTACACTGTAAAAACCTTCATCAATGGCGATAATTTCTTGTGCATCTGTAAATTCGGTAAGGGCAACCCTTATTCCATTTAAACTAGTAAAATACCAGTTTATCTTCAAGACTTCTGTTAGATCTGCATCTAATTGGATGGTGGTAAATGGTGCGTCCGGACAGTATGGAGCGACAATCAATTCCCCCTCCAGTTCTGTTAATGGTGTGATTACTTCAAAGCTTTTGCGATTGGGTTCGGGACACACTAAAGAACCTTTTGGCCGCACTTCCAATTCATAGATCCCATCTCCTTCTGGCAAAAAGAATGCTCCTTCTGCTAATCTTTCTCCATTCGAGTTATACCAAAATATATCAGCTTCTGCTACAGGTACTCCAAATAGCTCTGCCGTGTAAGTAAATACACCAGCACAAGTTTGTTCAAACAATAAGGGTTCAAAGTTGAGAGCATTCCGTTTCTTAACTTCCAAAGTTTTTGTGATCGTACATAAAAACACATCTGGATCGGCACTTATTGCAGTAATAATATGCTCGCCTTTCTGATCAAGCGTAATGGCTTCATCACTAAAGTAACTTTCTTCAGTTCCATCGGGGAATGTAATTGTAAATATCAGATCCAGCTCAGTCTCTGGAATGATTTCATATACTTCACAAATCACCAACTCTTCGGGAATTTCAAAAAAAGCGCGGTCTTCGCTGAATTTGACTTCTATAAAGTTTCTACCGATTTCACAACCTAATCTGTCAAAAACCACTGCTTCATAGACACCTTCTTCAGAAATAACAATAGATGCTTGTCCCTCAAATTGATCTAAGTTTGTAATACTTCCATCTTCTTCTATTGAAAGCCACAAAATTTGAGTAACAACATCAAAGTTTGTCTGTATATCTATTGAACTATCTTCTCCAGGACATAGCGGTTTTGCGATCAAAGTAACATCAACAGCAGTTATGGACTCTTCAATGGTAAAGCTCTTAGGAGGAGTTGGACAGGCCTCAAAGTTCCTAGGTTGTACATCTAGCTTAAATATACCATCTAAAGTAGTTGCGAACCGAACGCCAGTCCCAACTTCTTGGTCGGCTTCATTTAACCATCGAATACTATACAAGCTTAAATCTGCTCCAAAGAGATTGGCAATATATTCTTTGTTTCCAAAGCAATCTTCGAAGACTAATTCAGGTTCATAATTTATTTGCCGAGTTAAGTCTACGAAGAATGATTTTTCATTTGGACAGAAACCGTCTTCTGTATTCGTGTCTCGGCCAACTATTTTATACTCTCCAGCCTGATCTATCCTAAAGGGTTCTCCGCTCGGTTTGGTCACTTCTGAATTATCAGGATAAGTCAGCGTGAATACCAAATCCATGGAAGTATTCGGTGTGAAATCAAAATATTCACAGACAGCAAGTCTGTTGGGTACAGTATAAGTGACTTCACCTTTTTGATTGATGATTACTCTTTCTGGATTTGGGTTTCCACAGTTTTGTTGATTTCTTAATTCAATATGATATGTGCCTGCTGGTGCTGAAAACTCAAAATCATCAACATTTTGAAGTTCACCTGTTTTGATTATCGCCCCAGTGGTCGTCAATAATCTGAAGCTTCCAGAGAAGTTTGGTTGATTGAGTTTAACTTTCACTATCCCGTCTATTGTTCCAGTTTCATTACATGACTCATCTTGAACTTCCATTATTTCAAATAAAAGTTCATCAGGAGGATTTACTAACGGTAGTAGAGCACTACGACTTGTGGAACAATTACCTAATGCCACGGAAGCTCTGTAGATGGCGGGTTCTAGATTTTCAATTCTGATGACATCGCCTTCTTTAACATTTTCTAAAAGCTCAAATCTACTATTATTTCTGAAAAGAGTAATTCTATCAGCATTTGTCAGGACTTCGATTATTAATACTCCATTACTGGCTTCGCAACTATCTGAGCCTTGTTCAAAGCTTACTCTGATACTTGGAGTGACATTAACTTGAAGAGAGACTCGATCTTCCAATTTGCAAAACTCATTATTGCTATTGTTAGGCTCAAAAATGAATTCATAGTTTCCTGGTCCATCCAAATCTCTGTTAATTACTAGACTCAAGGACCTTCCTTCACCAATAAAATTTTTCTCCCCTGCTCCATCTTTGATGTAAGACCAATTACCAAATACATTATTGGTAGAATTTAAATTAATAGTTCCGCCCCCCTGACAAGCAATATTCGTTGAAATATTGATCGTATAATCCCTTGGCCTGCTGACCCTTGTTACAAGACTAAAAGGACATACAATTTCTCCTGCCTGGTTCCGGGTAAAAAAATCCACGGTATAGCGATCCGGTCTATCGGTGCTGAATGAATTACTGGTGCTGACTATGCGGCCATTACTGTCTTTCCATTCGAAGCTGAAGTTAGAAAGGTTAGTGGTGGCGGGGTCTAGTGCCTGCATGGTCACCTCGCCATTTTCACAGGTGAGGTAGCTGCTTTCCAGCAGAATATCAGCTCCTGGGTTGATTTGTATCTTTTTTTCACTGGTATGAACAACATCAACACCCCTACGGACTGTTAGTCGTATACTGTATTCCCCGACTTCTGAAAATGTATGACTGAAATTTTGAAAACCTCCTTCACGATCAGCTACTGTCTGACCATTTGGGTTGATAATTTGCCAGCGAAAAACGTCTGTAGCTCTTCCTCCTCCGGAAAACTCACCTATGATACTTCCAAAATACAAACACAACTCATCTGGGCCTGTAATTGCAAATTCAAAGATTGCATCTTCAATAGTTGGATTGGTCAATGCAAACAGACGAATCTTAGCTTCTGAGATCACTGAAATCACAAAAACCAACGTCAACAAAAGATATGCCCTGACCAACACTTTCATGTAATGGAAACTTACTAATACTTTTTCAAATGTACCGTAAAGGAATGGTTAAAAAAAGTTTTTTACAGGGTAGAAAGCAAAATAAACTGTTTGAAAAGCTTTTTTATGTATTTAATATGCGTTTTTATCGCTATGTAAATTCAGTAATATCATAAAAAACCCCCAAAAAACTTGATTTTGGGGGTTTGCCGATGTACAAAAGGTGATGGTTCAACTTTCTATTAATTCAATAGAATAGGGTCAATCGTTTTAATCGTACCATCAGGATTATGTATCAATTCGGTCATTTTCACGTTTCTCAAATACGTTTGTCCGGATAGTTCGGTATCATGATAGAAAATATACCATTTTTCATCTACTTCTACAATTGAATGATGATTGGTCCAGCCTTGTACTGGGTTAAGGATAACCCCTTGGTAGGTGAATGGACCATAAGGAGAGTCTCCGGTAGCGTAGGCGATTTTATGCGTGTTACCAGTAGAGTAGGAGAAATAGTAAGTATCATTGAACTTATGTACCCAAGCTGCTTCAAAAAATCTTCTTTCATGGTCACCTGCTTTGATTGGTTCCCCGTTTTTATCTTTGATCAGAATCTGACGTGGTTCTTCTCCAAATTCCAACATATCTGCGCTCAATTTTGCAACCATAGGGCTGATTGCCGGTTCATTGTCTGCCGGTTCGTCATCGTATGGTGAATCTCCTGTAGAAAGGTATTCTCCTGTCCTCCATTTTTGGAGTTGACCTCCCCAGATTCCCCCCCAATAAATGTAATACTCATTACCATCCTGGAAAACGGCTGGATCAATACTGTAAGAGCCTTTCATAGGTTCTGGCTGTGGAGTAAAAGGCCCTGTTGGACTATCGCTCACAGCCACTCCCAATCGGAAGATGTTGTCATAATCTTTAGCAGGGAAATAAAGGTAGTATTTCCCATCCTTATGCGCTGCGTCGGGAGCCCATAGTTGCCTTTTTGCCCAAGGAATGTCATCTACATCCAGTACTCTACCATGGTCTACAGGAGCTGAATCTATACTTTTCATGCTAAAAACATGGTAATCTCTCATGTTAAAATGTGCACCTGAGTCATCTTCTTCTACTTCTGACATGACATCATGAGACGGGTAAATGTATATTTTTCCATCGAAAACATGTGCAGATGGATCGGCTGTATACATGTGTGAAATCAAGGGCGCATTGAGGAATTGTACGTCAGCAGCAGTTTCGGATTCTTCCGTTGTGGAATTTTGATTGCATGAGAATACCAGAAATGGTGCTGTTAAGAGAAAGGCGATGCCTTTAGCATATTTTAGGTTCATAGGTTATTGAATTTTGTTGCTATCAAAAATAGAAGAAATGAAATCGGTTTCAAAATTAAAAAATGTAATTTTTACACTAAAATTTATCGGATTCATAATTGCTAATATTCTATTCATTTTCAATGTTCTTGAAAGTTGTTAGCTCAGAAGAGTTTTTTAACTTCAAAAAGAATAAATTCTTCTTTCACCAATTGGTCTTTCCCACCTGTACTAACTACGTAATTGGGGTAATTTCTTGCTTCTTATCAAATCTATTTAGAAATTACTATGATAAATGTCATGTTTTGGACGGTTTTTCATCAAATAAAAGGCTGATCAACTAATGTAATTTTGACCTGTAAATTTCTCAACCATGGAATACAACAAAAGTGTTTTTATTGCTACTGCTCAACCATTCAGTGGAAAATCAATCATTGCTTTAGGTTTAGTGGATATGTTACTAGCCAAAGGCCAGAAAATTGGTTATTTTAAACCTATTATTAATCATAGTCCGGAGGTAAAGAAAGATGCTCATATTGAAACTTTAATGGAATATTTTAAACTTCCACTTGAGTATCAAAAGTGTTATGCATTCACGCGTGAACAAGCCAATACCTTGATAGAAAATGGTATGCAAGGAGATATCATTGATACCATTATTGATAAATATAAAGGGCTAGAGTCTGATTATGATTTTACTATAATAGAAGGCAGTGACTTTTTGGGAGAAGGTACAGCATTTGAGTTTGATGCCAATATAACGATTGCTAAAAATCTCGGCACTCCTGTTATTGCAGTTGTTTCAGGTGAAAATAAAACCATTGCACAAATCCTTAATTCAGCTGCGGTAACGGTGCAAAACTTCACTTCTAGGAAAGTGGATGTCTTAGCTTTAGTTATCAATAAAGTAAAAGAAGAAGATGTCGAGGAATTAACCAAGGCAATTGGGAACCATATTCAGGCAGCTATAAAAATCACAATTATACCGCAGATTGTGGAATTGAAAAGTCCTACCATGAATGAGGTGAAAAAATACTTGGATGCAGAAGTCTTATTTGGTGAGCAATTTCTCCACAACAGGGTTGATCATTTCATCTTTGGAGCCATGCAGGTTTCGAATTTTTTGAATCATATCAAAAAAAACGTGCTCATTGTAGCTCCCGGTGACCGCGCTGACATTGTCTTAGCCTCTCTTCAGGCAAGCTTATCCCAGAATTATCCAAAGATTGCAGGAATTGTACTCACAGGAGGCTTTGATCTAGCTGAATCTGTTATCAAACTCATAGAAGGATCTGAGGTGAATTTACCCATTCTTTCTGTACAAGAACCATCCTTTTACGCTGCAACCAAAGTAGCTGGGATTCATTCCAAAATAGCCCCTGATAATCAGGCCAAGATTGAGTCTGCTATCAATACATTTAGAAAATATATTGATGTAGAAAGTCTGGAAACGGCCATGGCAAATTTTGTTCATGTAGGTATGACTCCCCGAATGTTCCAATACCAATTGGTAAGCAAGGCCAGAAGTAAGAAAAAACATATAGTCCTTCCAGAAGGAAAAGATGACAGGATTTTACTGGCTGCCGATAGATTAGTGAAGCAAGATATTGTCAATATCAGTATTTTGGGCGATATCAAGGAGATGAAAGCTGCTATCAATCGATTAGGACTAAGCTTGAACGAGGAAAACTGTCAATTGATTAATCCAGTCGAATCTATTTTCTTCGATGATTATGCAAATACGCTATTTGAGCTAAGAAAAGGGAAGAATATGCCATTAGGTGTAGCAAGAGACTTAATGTCGGATGTGGCTTATTATGGTACGATGATGGTGTATAAAGGGCATGCAGATGGAATGGTTTCCGGTGCTGCACATACTACAGCACATACCATCAGGCCTGCGCTGCAATTTGTCAAAACTAAGCCGGGTATTTCCTTAGTGTCTTCTATTTTCTTTATGAGTTTACCGGAGCGTGTATTGGTGTTTGGTGACTGTGCTATCAATATCAATCCAAGCTCGGAAGAGTTGGCTGAAATTGCCATTTCCTCCGCTGATACGGCCAAAAGCTTTGGTATTGAGCCCAAAGTAGCGATGCTTTCCTATTCCTCCGGTGCTTCGGGTACAGGAGAAGATGTAGAGAAAGTACGAAAAGCCACTGAGTTCATCAAAGAAAAGCGACCGGACATCTTGGTAGAAGGGCCAATCCAATACGATGCGGCAGTGGATCCTTTGACAGGGCAGCAAAAGATGCCAGGTTCTCCTGTGGCAGGACAGGCAACAGTCTTGATTTTCCCTGATTTGAACACAGGGAACAACACCTACAAGGCCGTGCAGCGGGAAACAGGCGCCATGGCCATTGGTCCCATGCTACAAGGACTCAACAAACCAGTCAACGATCTCAGCCGTGGCTGTACGGTGGATGATATTTTCAATACGGTAGTCATCACATCTATCCAAGCACAAGAGTAGTTTTTATGAAAATATTAGTAATTAACTCAGGAAGTAGTTCGTTGAAATATCAAGTATTCGATATGCCTAATGAAAATCCAATTTGTATGGGTTTGGTGGATAGAATTGGCTTAGAAACAGGGAGTATTTCACATAAAGTTTTCAAGGATGGAGAACAACAAACATTCTCCTTCCAAATGCCAATACCCGATCATGAGGTGGGCTTGCAGCAAGTTACCTCGCTTTTAATTGATGTGGAGAAAGGAATCTTGGGAAGTTTGAATGAGATAAAAGCAATCGGTCACAGGGTCGTGCACGGAGGAGAGGAGTTTGCTTCTACCACCGTTATCGATGCACAGGTCAAAGATAAAATCAAGGAATTGTTTGCATTGGCACCTTTGCACAATCCTCCTAACTTCACAGGAATTGAGGTGGCAGAGAAGGTTTTTCCTAATGCCATCCAAGTGGCCGTTTTTGATACGGCATTTCATCAAAGTATGCCCCCTCGAGCTTATCGCTATGCGATACCAAAGGCCTTGTATGAGGAGAAAGGGATTCGAGCCTATGGATTTCACGGAAGCAGCCATCAATATGTAAGTAAGAAAGCACAGGAATATTTACAAGTAAGTTCTTCTAAGTTGATTGTAGTCCATTTAGGTAACGGTAGTAGTATCACAGCTATCAAAGACGGACAATCTATAGATCATAGCATGGGCTTAGGTCCTATGGGTGGCTTAGTGATGGGAACACGTGCGGGTGATATTGATCCCTCGATCATATTCCATTTGATCAATGAAAGAGGCTATTCCCCCAAAGAAGTCAATGATCTGCTCAATAAAAAAAGCGGACTCTTGGGACTTTGTGGCTACAGCGATATGCGGGATGTCAAAGAAGCGATTGCGAAGGGAGATACGGATGCTGCCTTGGCTTATGAAATTTATGCCTACCGCATCAAAAAATATATCGGAAGTTATGTAGCTGTATTGAATGGTCTCGATGCCTTAATTTTTACTGCAGGTATTGGTGAAAATGACGCCGACATGCGAGCAGCAGCCTGTAAGGATTTGTCATATTTGGGCATTGAATTGGACGATGAGAAAAATGCTATCCGAAGTGGTGGTGTTCGGGAAGTTCATAAGGAGGGAAGTAAGGTGAAAATTTTGGTGATACCTACCAATGAGGAGTTGGAGATTGGGCAGCAAACTTTTCTGTTGGTTAATAAAGGGGATTAGATATTGATTGATATTGGATATTGCGATATTGTTGGGAGGGGTAGATGGAAATAAGGTGGAAATATACTTTGTGAAATAAATTGGGGGTGATATTTATTGATATTGGATACTGAGATATTGTTGGGAGGGGTAGATGGAAATAAGGTTGAGATAAATTGAAAAAACTGGGATAACCCGTGTTTTTCTGTTGTGAATCTGTGTCTATAATTACTTTTCTAGAATGCCTTGTTTGCTTACTCGAAAAGATACAGGGGCATTGGCCCTGTTTTCTTCGTAGCATAAAATTACGTTAATCTGCGACTAGGGGAGTCAGCCCTGATATCTATATCTGACCTGTATTTTTAGAAGATAAAAATAGATAGGTAATAGTTCCAATAATCCTTAAACTTTCTCAATCACCCGAGCAAGTTTTTCTCTCACGTCTGCGGCAAGGGGTTCAATTTCGGAATTTCCTAGGCTTCCATTACTTTGCTTTTTGTAGCGTTGAAATTTGTTTCTGTGATGGTTTTAGAAATGAAGTAGGTCATAGTGGAAGCATAAATAATTTTAATAGCTAAAATAAGTAAATGTTTTGAGTAGTTGAGTGACTTGTGTTACGAACGATTATTAAGTTGCAATGCACAGATTTTGAGTCAAATTAAATTTTTACTTTTCATTCTTTTTACTGAACTTATGAGTCCCTAGGATTCAGTTTTTTAATTGTCTTCTAAGTCCTTTTCTGAAATAAACCCAAATGATTATTCCATGAACAATACCCCTTACCTGTTAGATTTAACAGAAGTTGACCTTTCCATGATTCACCTCGTGGGAGGAAAAAATGCCTCTCTTGGTGAGATGATCCAAAACTTGGCTGCTCGTAACATCCTTGTCCCTGGTGGATTTGTCATTACTGTTTCAGCGTTCAATGCGTACATTCATCACAATCAATTACGTGAAAAAATCGACCAACTCTTAGAGGGCATCGATACCTCTGACATTATTAAGCTCCGAAAAACAGGAGCCGCCATTCGTCGCTTGGTCGCTGATGGTGTTTTTCCCGCTGCTTTGGTGCAAGAGATCACCGAACGTTATTACGAACTCTCTGCCCGATACGACAATGATGCAACGGATGTGGCTGTTCGCTCATCTGCAACGGCAGAGGACTTACCAGATGCATCCTTTGCCGGACAGCAAGAGACTTTTCTAAATGTCAGAGGTGCACAGGGTTTGCTGAATGCTGTCAAAAGCTGCTTTGCCTCCCTTTACAACGATCGGGCAATTTCATACCGGGCAGAAAGGGGCTTTGACCATGCTGCGGTACAGCTTTCGGTAGGTGTGCAAAAAATGGTACGTTCAGATTTGGGTGTGTCTGGTGTAGCCTTTTCCATTGATACCGAAAGCGGATTCAAAGATGCAGTAGTGATCAACGGGGCATATGGCCTCGGAGAGCTGCTGGTGCAAGGGGAAATATCTCCTGATGAATTTATTGTTTATAAACCTAATTTGAGTAAACCTTCCCTTAGGCCCATTATTGAAAAGAAAATGGGGCGTAAACATCACAAACTGGTTTACGGAACTACCCCTACTGAATTGGTGAAGCGGGTCCCTGTGGATCAGAAATTAGCTAATAATTTCTGCCTCAACGAAGACCAAATTTTATTGTTGGCTCGCTGGGTGACTGAGATTGAAAACTATTATACAGAGAAACGAGGGGTTCCAACCCCAATGGATGTAGAATGGGCTGTGGATGGATTGACCAAACAGCTATTTATCGTCCAAGCACGTCCAGAAACTGTGCATTCTCAACGTGCGGAGGATGTCTTGGTGGAATATCATTTTGACGAAAAACAGTCTGCTTCCAAATTGATCATGGAAGGCATCGCCGTAGGAGACCGCATCGGTTTTGGAAAGGTGCATAAGTTATATTCTTTGGATGGACGGGATGGAAGTGTGGATGAGGCAGCCTTCAAAGAAGGTTCTGTACTCGTCACAGAGATGACCGACCCTGATTGGGAGCCCATTATGAAAAAAGCCTCAGCCATCGTCACGGACAAGGGGGGCAGAACCTGTCATGCAGCGATTGTGGCCAGAGAGATGGGCATTCCAGCAATTGTAGGCACTGGCAACGCCTCTCAGGTGTTGCAGGATGATGATGAAATTACAGTTTCCTGTGCTGATGGAGAGACAGGAAAAGTATATAGAGGGAAGATTGAGTTTGAAGAAATACAAACCAATCTCAAGGATCTTCCTGTGACCAAGACGCCATTAATGATGAATGTTGCTTCGCCTGATATGGCATTCAAATTTTCAAAAATCCCCAACAGTGGGGTTGGGTTGGTCCGAGAAGAGTTTATCATCAATAATTACATCAAGGTTCATCCACTGGCGCTTTTGAAGCACAGAGAAGTCGGGGATGAGGCGCTTTCCAAGAAAATAGCGGAGATCACCTCCGGCTTTGATTCGGAAAGTGACTTTTTTATCAAAAAATTATCCTACGGAATTGGAAGGATCGCTTCGGCATTTTATCCCAAGGATGTGATTGTCCGTTTTTCGGATTTTAAGTCCAATGAGTATATGAATTTGCTGGGGGGAAAGTATTTTGAGCCAGAGGAGGAAAACCCAATGATCGGTTGGAGAGGAGCGGCCCGCTACTACTCAGATGCATTTAAAGAAGCATTTGGCTTGGAGTGTGAAGCCATCAAAAAAGTACGGGAAGAAGCAGGTTTGGACAATGTGATAGTGATGATTCCCTTTTGCCGCACTCCCGCAGAGATGAAGCGAGTACTGGATACCATGGCCTCCTTTGGGTTGGTTCGAGGAGAAAATGGGCTCAAAGTATTTTTGATGGCGGAGTTACCTTCCAACGTGATGCTGGCAGAAGAGTTCTCGGAACACATCGATGGGTTTTCTATTGGTTCAAATGACTTGACGCAGCTGACCTTGGGCTTGGATAGAGACTCCAGTTTGGTGGCACATCTGTACGATGAGCGAAATGAGGCGGTAAAGATGATGATTCGGATGTTGATTCAGAAAGCTAAATCTAAGAATGTAAAGGTAGGTATCTGCGGACAAGGTCCTTCCGATTTCCCAGATTTTGCAGCATTTCTGATTGAAGAGGGGATTGATACCATATCTGTTACGCCTGACTCTATGTTGAAAACCCTTCGGGCAGTATCGGCATTGGAAAAAGAAAAGGAGAAAAAAGTTTAACTTTAGTATATCCTAAACAAAAAGAATATGAAACAAGCACTCTTCTGGGTAGTCATCTGTGCTCTTGTGATTTCTTCCTGCCAACCAAGGGAAGACCAAGGGCCATTCTTCGAAATTACGCTTTCCGAAGCATTGATTGATCAAGCCCAAGATGGGCGCTTGATTCTAATGTTGTCTACCAATGATGTTTCTGAACCCCGCTTTCAGATTTCGGACGGACCCGAATCCCAATTGGCATTTGGAATAGATGTAGAAAACTGGGAACCGGGCAAGCCTATAACAATCAATGCAGAGGCATTTGGGTATCCTATTCGAAGTTTGAAGGCTGTACCGGAGGGAACCTATCAGGTGCAGGCTTTGCTGAATCGATACGAGACCTTCAACTTAAAGGATGGTAGAATTCTTAAATTACCACCTGATAAAGGGGAAGGACAGCAATGGAACCGCAAACCTGGTAATTTTTACAATAAGCCAGTTGCGGTCACTGTCAAAAAATCAGGAAAGATTAGCATTACGTTAGATCAGGAAATTCCAGCGATTCCCGAACCTGAGGATACCAAGTACATCAAGCATGTCAAGATGAAAAGCGAATTATTGAGTGACTGGTGGGGTAGAGATGTGTATTTGGGTGCAAATGTGTTATTACCTCATGGATTTGATGAACATCCAGAGGCAAAGTATCCTTTGATGATCTTTCATGGGCATTTCCCCTACACGTTTGGAGGTTGGAGAGAAAGTCCTCCTGATCCGAATGTAGAACCAGACTACTCTGCACGATTCGGGATCAGTGGTTACAACATTCTCCAACAGGAGGAAGCATATAAACAATACCAACAATGGATAAGCCCTAACTTTCCAAGATACTTGGTCATTGAAATACAACACCCTACACCTTATTACGATGATAGCTATGCTGTCAATTCAGCGAACCAAGGGCCTTATGGAGATGCAATTACCTACGAATTGATTCCATACATCGAAGAGATGTTTAGAGGAATCGGGGAAGGCTGGAGTCGTTTTCTCTATGGAGGATCAACGGGTGGTTGGGAGTCTTTAGCAGTGATGATCAAGTATCCAGATGAGTATGGAGCTTGTTTTGCGGCATGTCCTGACCCTATTGATTTTCAAGCATACACCGTGGTAGATATTTACAAAGATAAAAATGCCTATTATTTAGACAGTCCTTGGAAGAAAACCCCGCGTCCTGGTAAAAGAGATCATCTAGGTCACGTCAGTGCTACCTTGGAAGAGATGAATCATCGGGAATTGGTCTTGGGAACCAAGGGGAGAAGTGGACAACAATGGGATATTTGGGAAGCGACTTATTCCCCTGTTGGTGAAGATGGCTACCCTGCTCGCTTGTGGGATAAAATTACAGGTGATATCAATCCGGAAGTAGCTGCTTATTGGAAAGAAAACTATGACTTAGGCCATATTTTGAGAAGAGATTGGGAAAAAGGCCTTGGAGAAAAACTGAAAGGCAAAATCCACATCTATTGCGGAGATATGGACAATTACTATCTCAACAATGCAGTGTACTTGGTAGAAGAGTTTTTGGAAAGCACCACCAACCCATACTATGGAGGAGAGGTAGATTATGGAGATCGGGCAGAGCATTGTTGGAATGGGGATCATGAGAATCCGCTATACATTTCAAGGCTTCGCTACAATACATTCTATTTGCCAAAAATCTTGGACATCATGAAAAGAGATGCTCCTCGAGGAGCAGATTTGACTAGTTGGCGGTATTAAACAGTCGCAAAAAAAAGGTTGAAGCATGAAAGCTTCAACCTTTTTTTATAAAAATCTAAATTCATCGACCTTTTCGATCTTTTGCCTCAGGTCGGCGATGTTGATGCTGGCTTTGATGCCATTGTCTCGGACCATTTTCTTGTCTTTGAGATTCTTGGTGATTTTTTCATACACCTGCATTGGGGTTTCTGTCACTCCATTGCTCTTTTTGGCTTGGATAATGTTGTTTTTGTGTGCAAGCTCCAAGGCTTCCAAGACTTTTTGGTGATAGTTGTCGGCCAATTCGAAGAAATTATCATAGTAAAAAATAAATTTTTTGGCCAATTCAACCGTGCCGCTGACCTGATTGCTGTAGTTTTTGAGTTCTATTTCGTTTTGAATAAGGCCCGCATAGTTCACTTTCCCTGGACCTGTTCGGTATTTTCGTTCTATTTGGTTGAGATATACCTCTACATATTCTTTGGAAAATCCTCCAAGGATGCGGTTGAAATAGGTGTCGAGGGTTTCAGATGCCAAGCGGTCCGGAGTGTTGAAGCCAAGTTTAACTGCATCCTTTTTTAACTTCGCAAGAAGCTCGAGTTGTAGATTTTCTAATAATACTACTCGGTCATTGTTGGAGGATTGATTCAGCGCGTTGGCTTTGTCAAGGGCTGAGAAGTAGACTAAGTATTTGTTCAATTCGCTTTCAAATTTCCCCAATTTTTGGAAGTCAGGTTTTTTTTCATTCAACATTGAACTATAAGCCACATTAATTAAGGAATTGGAAGCAAAAAAGGCCTGGGAGACGAATGGTACGCCTTGAGTGAGAGGACTTGCTACAATGCTGTTGGTGATTTCGAGAAATCGGTCCATCTTGGTTTTGGTTTCAAAAATCCCGATTTTCTTCGCAGACTCTATAATTACTTCTTCCAAAGAAAAGCCCAAAGGCCCGCCTTCAATGCTTCCTAGTGAATTAATAAATCCTTGGTATTCTTGGTCGGTCATCCGGGATTTAAGATTGATGATGTCATCACTCAGTTTTTTGTAGATTTGAGTAGAGTGGACAATACTTGATCGCAAAGATATCCAGCGCGTTTCATCCGTGATATTTTTATCTTGAATGAGGTCATTGAGCACCATATTGTTGATTTCCAAGTTTTGTTGCAGGCGCTCATTGGTATTTTTGAGTACTTCGATTTCCTGTTGGAGACGGGAAATTTTGACAGAGTCAGGGCTATTTTGAGCCAGCGTCGACCAGGTGGTCCATGCCATCAGGAGAGACAGCAAAAGAGTTTTATTCATGCAGGATAAGTGGGTGTTAAGTTTTTAATTATCAGTACAAAAACCGAGCAAATTTAGAGGCCTTTTGGAAATTTTAGGAATTGGAGGGAATATGTTTTTTTGATTACCAATTAAAGGGTAAAAAAAAACCACTCGCCCCTCAAAACTCGTAGAGCTGAAGGAGGGAGTGGGATTTTAAAAGTGGAGCTGGAGGGATTCGAACCCTCGTCCAGATAGGGAAACACCGTACCGTCTACATGCTTAGTCACCTGTTGGATTTTTGACTGTTGTTTGCTGGGTGACACACCGGACAACAGCTTAGCCACTAGTCTTAGTCCCGCTTAGTAGCCTCACGGAAAGCAGCTCTGTCTGATCGACACCCCAAATCCTCCCGGACAAAACAACGGAAGGCGGGATGTGGCTGGGGAATTACTATCGTAACTCAACCCTTTAAGCAGTATCTATCCCCTGAGGGTTAGATTAGGCAGCCATGGCGTAACGAGTTTCGCCAATTATGTTCGTATGAATGATTCAAGGCCGTACATACTCCAGCCTGCATGCGAGCCCAGTCCTTACACCTACTGTCAAAACCGGTCAGCCCCATGTTAAGGGATGGCAAATATAAGTCAAAAACCATTCCCTTCTAGAAATTAGTTCCTATATGACATAAATCTTCCTAGGCAGAGAGCGTTCTCTGACAACTTATCAGGTTAAAACTTCCATCAACCCGCATTTTCCGTTAATTTTACACCGTGAAACACATATTTGTTATTCTGGTTTTAATTTGCTTAAGCAGTTGTGGGAGAGATTCTGCTCCTGCCGGCCTACTCTCCGAAGATCAACTGATCAATGTACTGATTGATATACATTTGGCAGAGGGGTATGTGACCACTTTCCCTATTCACTACGATTCTTCACGAATGCTGTACCCATTATTAGAAAAAGAGGTTTTTGCTAAACATCAGGTGGAGGATTCAGTTTTTAAAAGCAGTCTGGAGTTTTATATGCGGGATGCCAAGCACATGGATAAAATCTACGCTCGTATTATCGACTCATTAAGCATCAAAGAAAAAGTAGGAGACCAATAACTGATGATGATTTACCCCAAAAATCTGGAGGAAAAAATAAATTTTACCAAAATCCGGGAATTACTCAAAGAAGAGTGTGCAGGACCACTTGGAATTGAGTTTGTAGATAAGATGTCCTTTACTAAAGACCCTAAACTACTCACCCGATTATTGGAACAAACAGCTGAGTTTAAGCAAATATTGGAGTCTGGAGATTTTTTCCCAGCTTCTAACTTTACCAATATTCATCCTTTTTTGGATAAAGCCAAAATCGAAGGGACATTCCTCTATGAAGAAGAGTTTCACGAGTTGAAACTTTCCCTTCAAACCTTATTTTCATGTGTTTCATTCATTTTAGACCGCTCCGAACAATATCCGCAACTGTTTGAACTTTTGGGTTTGGTGCACATGAACTCGGACTTGCTCAAAGCAATTGAGCGGGTTATAGATGAAAAAGGAAAAATCCGTAGCAATGCTTCCAAGGAACTTTCCATGATTCGATCACAGATACTGTACGAAGAAAACAGACTTCGTAAAGTTCTGGAAAGGATATTCCGGGAAGCTCGTTCTAAAGGCTTGACCCCGGAAGATTCATCCATTACCATCCGCGGAGGAAGAATGGTGATCCCTGTTTTGGCAGAGTATAAGCGAAAAATCAGTGGTTTTATTCATGATGAATCTGCCACGGGTCAGACAGTTTATTTGGAACCCGCAGAAGTATTGGACATCAACAATGAGCTGAAGGATTTGGAGTATATGGAGCGTAGAGAGATTCAAAAAATCCTCACCAAATTGACCGATCAGCTACGTCCAATGATTCCTGATTTACGTAAAGGATTGACTTTTCTAGGCTTGATAGACTTTATCCGCGCCAAGGCTAAATTTGCCATCAAAACAGGCTCATTCAAACCCACCATCGAAAAAGTCAAAATACTGGATTGGTTCAATGCACGCCATCCCCTATTGGAATTTGCTTTGAAGCAACAAGGAAAAAAAATTGTTCCTTTGAGGCTGGAATTGGATCATAACAGACGATTGTTGGTGATCTCTGGACCTAATGCTGGAGGTAAATCGGTTACATTGAAAACGGTGGCCATGGTACAGTACATGCTGCAGTGTGGCTTGTTAGTGCCTATGGACGAACATTCTATCATGTGTATTTTCGATAATTTTTTTATAGATATTGGGGATGAGCAAAATATTGAAAATGATCTAAGTACCTACAGCTCGCATCTGATGAGCATGAAGTACTTTACCCAAATGGCAACCAAAAAGACCATTGTTTTTATCGATGAATTTGGTACAGGAACAGAGCCGATTTTTGGAGGTGCCATAGCGGAGGGGATTTTATTGGCTTTGAATAAGTCTGGTGCATACGGAGTGATTACCACTCACTATGGTAATTTGAAAGAGGTGGCTTCAAAAAATCAAGGGTTGGTCAATGGGGCTATGCGTTACGATGTGGATAAATTGGAGCCTTTGTATCAGTTGGAAATTGGCAAGCCGGGTAGTTCGTTTGCCTTGGAGATTGCATCTAAGATCGGCATTTCGAAGGATATCATTGCTTATGCCAAAGAGCATATCGGCGAAACACGTGTGAAATATGATCGCATGCTGACCAAGTTGGAAAATGAGAAGGTCAAAATGGAGCAGTTGGTCCATGAAAATCAGAAGAAGGAGCGATTGCTAGAACAGCGGATGAAAGAATACAATCAGCTGAAAGAGACGATAGATACCAACAAGAAGCAATACATCCAACAAGCGAAAGCAGAAGCTAAGGCTTTGCTCGATCAAGTGAATCAAAAGATTGAACAGTCCATCCGTACGATCAAAGAAACCCAGGCAGAGAAAGAAGCGGTTAAAACCATTCGAAAAGAATTGGAGGTTTTAAAGCAGGAAGTCAAACCTGTTGCAGAAGTTCCTGTTGTAGAAAAGCAGATCAAAGTAATTGGTGGAGAAATCGGTGTTGGTGATTTCGTCCGATTGAAGGACAATGGCGCAGTTGCTGAAGTTTTGGCACTCAAGAAGAAGGAGGCAGATATCCTGATTGGAGAATTAAAGTCCACCGTTAAAATCAGCCGTCTGGAGAGAATATCCAATGCAGAAATGAAGAAGGAAAAAAAATCCTTTGCCAAAAGAACAGGATTTGATACGAATACTAAGATGATGGAATTTTCTCCTAACTTGGATTTGCGCGGTAAAAGGGGAGAAGAAGTACTGCCTTTGGTTCAAAATTTTGTGGATGATGGCTACATGCTTGGAATAAAAGACTTGAGGATTGTTCATGGGAAAGGAGACGGTATCTTGAGAGAAATTACCCGCAACTTACTTCGTACAATGTCGTATGTGGGTAGACTAGAAGATGAACATGCAGATAGAGGAGGAGCCGGTGTCACTTTAGTAACCTTAAAAGTCTAACCCCCATTTTCAATGGCTACTTATAGAAGATTTATTTTTGTTTGCAATGGTTCGGATTGTAAAAAGGGAGGTTGCAAGAAACTTCAAAAAGATATCAAAGATTTAATCCGGTCTGAAGACTACAAGGGGAAATTTAAAATCATCAAAACCAAGTGCATGGATTTTTGCAAATCCGCTCCTGTGGTTGTTCTCAATAATGAAGTCCTCAAGAGAAGCAGTGTGGAGGTATTGAAGGAAAAACTGTGATCAAATACCTGCTTGGCCGTAATTTTAAATGCTAAAAAAAATGGCAGATTTTCATAACCTGCCATTTTTTGTTCAATGATTATCAATAACTAATCACCAAATAAAACTTATTACGATTACCTATCCTCTCTACCTTCTTCTTAGAGTAAAGATGTAATTCCCAGCAATTGCTTCAACGCGCTCATCTACTCTTCCCGTAGGCATTGGGATAGTGAATCGAAGTATCAGATTATCTCCTGTTCTGGTGAACGTGATATCTCTGCCTGCCGCAGGTCTTGAGCCGGATAATCTAAATCGGTCAAAATTACTTCCCTCAAATGCCCAAGTGCCATTGGAATCAAAAAGGTTGTTGCTATTGGTTGTTTGGTAGGTTTTATTGTTACCGGAGCTCGCTAAAGTGAGCTCAAAATTGGCATATAATGCCGTCTCTGTTCTTCCATCTCTTGTCACTGAACCACCACCTGCAATGGTCCATACTTGGGAAGATCCGCTAGTTATATCTAAAATAGCCAGTTCTTCGGGTGTTCGTTGTGGCTCAGGGTCTGATCCTGATTCTCGGCAAGCTCCCAATACAATTATAACAACTAAAGGGAGAAGGTAGGTGAAAAATGATTTTTTCATGCGACTAATGTAATTATCATTTGAAATGTAGGGGTTTTATTTGAACAATCAAAACTTTGGCCGAGCCTTGTATTGTTCGATTGTTATTTGCTTATCACAAAAGCCATATTCCTTTGGCTCATTTGAGCAAACGAGTATTTTGCGATCTGAGCCAAATTCTTCCACTAGGTCTAAATACCAATCGGATGCTTTTTTGTCTAGGTTAGAAGTTGGTTCATCCAAAAGAATTAGGGGTACATCTGAAAAAAAGCACAGACCTAATTTTAGACGTTGCTTCATTCCAGAAGAAAATTGTGAGATAGCCTTGTTTTTGTGCTCACTTAGATACATTCGATCCATCATTTTTTCAATCGATAGATTCCGATATGCCTTTTTGAATTTAAAATGAAAATCCAACACTTCCCTCAGAGTAAATTCTTCAGGCAGTTCCAGGTATGGTGCACTGATAACTAAAAATTGATAAATTTCTGTATCGAGGATTTTTTTTCCGTTCAAGCTGTAATCAATATTCCCTTCGGTTAAAGGTAGTTGTCCTGAAATACATTTAATTAAGGTTGATTTTCCAGAGCCGTTAGAGCCAGTAATAGCCCAAGCGTTTGCCTCATCTAGATTTAGAGAGATACCTTTGAAAATCCACTCGAATTGGAATCTTTTGGAGCAATTGACAAGCTGAATGGAAATCATCTTAGCTGATATAGCCTTTCATAACTCCACGTTCGGATGATCGGATGAAGTTGATGATCTCATCACGTTCTTTTGTGGCAGGAAGATTGATTTCAATTTCTTCTAGTGCACGGCTATTATTCAGGCTATTTAAGAATAAATAGCGGTACACCTCCTGGATATGACTGATGCTTTCAGATGAAAAACCTCTTCTTCGTAAGCCTAAACTATTAACACCAGCATAACTTAGCGGCTCTCTAGCAGCTTTGGTGAATGGAGGCACATCTTTTCTTACCAAGGAACCACCAGAAATCATGCTATGCATACCAATTTTCACAAATTGATGGATGGCACTGCTGCCTCCCACAATGGCCCAATCATCAATTGTCACATGGCCTGCCACTTGTACGGAGTTGGCAATAATTACATTGTTTCCAACAATACAGTCATGCGCGATATGCACATAGGCCATCAAAAGACAGTTGCTGCCTACTTTGGTAATTCGTTTATCAATGGTGCCACGGCTGATGGTTACACATTCTCGAATGGTCGTATTGTCTCCGATCTCTACTGTAGAGACTTCTCCTTGAAATTTAAGGTCCTGAGGGATTCCGGCAATTACTGCGCCTGGGAAAATTTTGCAGTTTTTACCGATTCTTGCGCCGGGATAAATGGTTACATTTGAGCCAATCCATGTGTCTTCACCTATGATTACATCCTCGTGTATCATGGTAAAAGGATCTATATGTACCCCGTTTCCGATGCTTGCTTTTGGGTCAATATGGGAAAGATTGCTGATCATGATTCTTTTCTTACAATGCTGGCAGTCATGGTAGCTTCACATACAAGTGTATTGCCCACATAAGCCTCTCCTTTCATCTTTGCGATTCCACGACGGATTGGGGCCAAAAGTTCACATTTAAATATAAGGGTATCTCCAGGTAAAACCATTTTTCGGAATTTACAATTCTCAATTCCTAAGAAATAGGTCCAATAATTTTCAGGGTCGTCTACAGTGCTCAATACTAAAATACCTCCTGTTTGCGCCATTGCCTCCACTTGCAAGACACCGGGCATGACGGGATTTGCAGGGAAATGGCCCATAAAGAAAGGCTCATTGATGGTTACATTCTTTACCCCTGCAACGGTGGTTTCATCTAGATAGATGATTTTATCCAATAATTGAAATGGGTATCTGTGTGGAAGAATATTACTGATTTGATTGATATCCATCACAGGTGGTAGCTTTGGGTCGTAGTGGGGGATATGGTTATGTCCCATTTTTTCCCAAGCCCTTTTTAGTTTTTTAGCAAAGGCTACATTAGCAGCATGTCCGGGACGGGCTGCTAGAATCTGTGCTTTTAAAGGTCTACCCACCAAAGCCAAATCCCCTACCACATCCAGTAATTTATGTCTGGCAGGTTCGTTTTTATAACGAAGTTCCACATTATTCAGAATACCTTCCTTGCGTACCTCTACTTTTTTCTTGTTAAACATTTTAGCCAAATGCTCCAATTCGGAGTCCTCAACTACTCTGTCTACTACCACAATGGCATTATTTAGATCTCCGCCTTTGATCAGATTCTGATTGTAAAGCATTTCTAATTCGTGCAGGAAGCAGAAAGTTCTGCAAGAAGCTATCTCAGCTTTAAATTGATTGATATTTGTAATCGAGGCATGCTGACTTCCTAACACGGGAGAATTGTAGTCAACCATTACAGTCACACGGTAGTCATCCAAAGGAAGTGCCGCAATTTCAACCTCACGGGAAGCATCTCTGTAAGAAATGCTTTCAGGGACTTCAAAAAATCTTCTTAATGCATTTTGTTCCTCAATTCCTGCGTTTTCCAATACTTCTATAAATTGAATAGATGATCCATCCATAATAGGAGGTTCGGGTCCGTCCAATTGAATCAACACATTATCAATTTCCAATCCTACTAAGGCTGCCAGTACATGTTCTACCGTAAATACCCGTGCACCACTTTGTTCCAAAGTTGTTCCTCGAGATACGTCTACTACATTGTCTACATCTGCATCGATGATTGGTCTGCCTTCAATATCTATTCGCTGAAATTTGTAGCCATGATTAGGTGGTGCAGGCAAAAAGGTCATATTCGAAATGACACCTGTGTGCAAACCTACACCGCTGACAGTTACTTGTTTTTTGATGGTATGCTGTTTTACCCTCATGATTCTTTCTTACAGATTTTTAAAAGATGCAAATTTAGTCTTTTTTTTCCAGTTCCTTAATTCTTTGTTGGATTTGAGGGAGATTTCTGAAAATTGCATAGGACTTCAAAAAGTCCTTGAGGTCCATTGCCACAAAACCAAAGAGCGTTTGCCCTTTGCTTGTAATATTTTTACTGATTCCTGTTTTTGCGCCTATTGTAGTATTGTCTGCAATTTTAATATGCCCCACAATACCCACTTGTCCAGCAATCACGCAATTTTTACCGATTTCTGTAGAACCGGAAATTCCTGTTTGAGAGGCAATAACAGTGTTTTCACCTACGATAACATTATGAGCAATTTGAACAAGATTATCAATTTTTGCGCCTTTTTTGATAACTGTAGAACCCATGGTTGCCCTATCAATGGTGGAGTTGGCACCTATACTCACATGATCTTCAATGATGACATTGCCGATTTGAGGGATGGTTTTATACGTCCCATCTTCTTGAGGGGCAAACCCAAAACCGTCTGATCCAATAACCGCGCCAGGATGAATTTCACAGTTTGCGCCAATCTTGCTGTCATAATGAATTTTTACACCTGGGTGAATGATGGTATTATCTCCGATTTCGCAGTTGTCTCCTATATGTGCTTGAGCATGGATCTTTACATTTTTTCCAATAATACAGTTCTTTCCGATGTAGGAAAAAGCTCCCCTAAATCCATATTCTCCCATACTAGAGCTTGTATCCATAAATGCAGGCTCCTCAATTCCTTGCTTACTTTGCTTGGTTAGTTGGCTGTAAGCCTCCAGTAGTTGGGTAAATCCCGTATATGGATTTTTAACACGAATCAGATTACATTTTACAGCTTTCTGCAAAACTAGGGATTCAGAAATAATTACTGCTGTAGCCTCCGTTTCATAAAGAAATGGCTCATATTTTTCATTGGATAAAAAACTGATGCCTCCAGCTTTACCTTCTTGGATTTTGTCGAGCCTACTAACTGTGGCTAAGCCATCGCCCTCTACCTTTCCTCCTAAAATTCCTGCAATTTGATCAAGTGTAAATTTCATTTCTTGTATTTAAAGCCTACAAATTTAAATTTTTAGCCTGACAAATGTAGTGTTTGGTCACTATTTTACTCATTGCTTTGATATTTGGCAGGTCGGCAGCTTGAGCTACATCCAAGATTTCTCCTTTTTTGGTAAGGATATGTATTTTTTCTTTGTTCAAATAAGCGTAGTTGCTAATGCTTCCGTAGGTAAAAAAGTAGGGTAAATCATCAGCAGGGATGGCAAGTTTCTTTAATACTTTTGCCCTCATCTCTTCAATTTCGCCGACCTCATACTCCTCATTTCTTAAATTGATTTTAAAAAGTTTCCGTTCCAAAAACATATTAGAAATAGCCTTGAGAACATAATCTTTTTCATTTTTCCAGAGCTTGATTCCTCCCCAAATATCAAAATCATCCAGGGACAAAAATAGGTTAAGTAAATCTGTTGATTGCTCAAAATCCTTTAAGGTAAAATCATGGGATAAAAAATGTAGCAATTCATCTGTAGCCCTTAGGTTTCCTCGGGTTTGCTGCACATGTTTGGCCCTTAATACCAAATTGATCAGCATTTTTTCGGCGCTGACCGTAGTTTTATGAAGATACACCTGCCAATACATCAACCTACGGGCGGAAAGAAAATTTTCAATGCTGTAAAGACCTTTTTCTTCCACTACTAGCTGATCATGCTTGATGTCCATCATTTTGATGATTCGATCCGCCCCAATCGTACCTTCCGAAACTCCCGTAAAAAAGCAGTCCCGCTGTAAGTAATCTAATCGATCAATATCAAGCTGGGAGGAAACCAACTGGTGAAAAAATTTACGCTCGTATTGATCATTGAATATTTTTAATGCGAGATCTAGCTTTCCATTTAGCTGTCTGTTAAGTTCTTCCATTACCAAGACAGATAAACGTTCGTGGGGAATGTTTTTGAGCAAGCTATATTCCAGCGCATGTGAAAAGGGGCCATGTCCCACGTCATGCAGTAAAATGGCTATCAGGGATGCTTCGAATTCATCTTCTGAAATCTCATGTCCTTTATAGCGAAGATTTTCAAGTGTAATGCTCATGAGGTGCATAGCACCCAAAGCATGGTGAAAACGGGTATGTAATGCTCCCGGATAAACGAAATCTGTCAAACCTAGCTGCCTGATCCGACGTAACCTTTGAAAGTAGGGATGGTCAATAATGGAAAAAATCAACTCACTAGGGATGGTAATAAACCCATAAACAGGGTCATTTAGAATCTTTCTGCTTTTCAATGTCGCTGACATTTGATTGATTCCAAAAGTAATTATAATTTTAAAAGAATTAAACCGAATTTTATGCAAAAATTTAAAATCCTTTGGGCTGATGACGAAATAGATTTATTGAAACCACATATTCTGTTTCTTCAACAAAAAGGCTACGAAATTGTAACAGTCAATTCGGGTGTGGATGCAATCGATGAAGTAGAAGAGCAATCCTTTGATGTGATTTTTTTGGATGAAATGATGCCCGGGATGACAGGTTTGGAGACTTTGCAGCAGATAAAAATGATCAAGCCTCATATTCCCGTGGTCATGATTACCAAGAGTGAGGAAGAACATATCATGGACGATGCAATTGGAGGAAAGATTGCAGATTATCTGATCAAACCTATCAATCCCAATCAGATCTTACTTTCTGTAAAGAAAATTTTACAAAACAAACAGCTGATTACTGAAAAGACCAATCTGTCTTATCGACAGGATTTTATGAATATAAGTATGGCCTGCAATGATGCATCCACGCATAGGGAATGGGCAGATATCTATAAGCGCTTGACCTATTGGGAATTGGAGATTGATGAGACTGAAAATAAGAGTATGCAGGATGTCTTAGATACGCAGAAGACTGAGGCTAATAGCTCATTTGCAAAGTTTATTAAAACAAATTATCTCGATTGGTTGAATGATCCAAAGATAGAAAAGCCGCTCTTGAGTCCACGAGTGATGAAGGAAAAAGTATTTCCTCACCTGGAAGAGGGGAAGCCTTTGTTTTTTATAGTTATCGATAATTTGAGATTGGATCAGTGGGAGGTTTTAAAACCTTTGATAACCGAGTATTTTAACATTAAAGAAGAAACTTCTTATTTCAGTATTTTGCCAACCACTACTGCCTATGCAAGAAACGCACTATTTAGTGGCATGATGCCTTCAGAAATGGCACGTTTCCACCCGGATTTATGGGAAGGAGAAGATACAGATGAGGGGAAAAATAATAATGAAGAAGAGTTCTTAGCTGAAAACCTTCATAAAAATAGACTGAATATAAAGTTCAGCTATACCAAAATTTTACAAGCCTATCAAGGTAAAACAGCCTTGGAACAATTCCATAATTTGTTACACAACGATCTCAATGTATTGGTGTACAATTTTGTGGATATGATGTCCCACGCACGTACCGACATGAAAATGATTCGTGAACTTGCCCCGAATGAGTCGGCTTACCGCTCCCTGACCAAAAGTTGGTTTGAACATTCTACCTTGTTTGAAATGTTTAAAAAAATTAATGATGCCAAAGCCGAGGTCATTGTGACAACAGATCATGGTACCAAGCGGGTGAATAAACCGTATAAAATTATCGGGGATAAGACCATTACTACGAATTTGAGGTACAAACAAGGTAAAAATCTTAACTTCGAAAGTGGGAAGGTCTTTGAAATCCATAAGCCCGAAGATGCCAAACTTCCAAGGTTTAATGTCTCTACAAGTTATGTTTTTGCAGTGGAAGACTATTTCTTTGCATATCCAAACAATTACAATTACTACGTCAATTTCTACCGAGACACATTCCAGCATGGAGGGGTTTCTTTGGAAGAAGTGATTGTTCCTTTGGCGCATTTAAAACCCAAGACCAGTTAATTTGGAATCAAATACCATAGACAACTATGCGTTGTCAGATATTCATAAGGTAGCCCAACAAATAAAAACCTTTGCTCAAGATATGCCAATCTGGGTCTTTAAAGGTGCTATGGGAGCTGGTAAGACGACATTGGTAAAAGCTATTGCCGAAGCATTCGGTGTAGAGGATCAAGTGTCTAGTCCTACCTTTGGTTTAGTGAATGAATACAGAAATAATAAAGGCCAAACTTTCTATCATTTTGATTTTTATCGAATTAATGAAGAGGAAGAGGTGTTGGATATCGGTATAGATGAGTATTTTTACAGCGGAAACTATTGTTGGCTTGAGTGGGCAGAGAAAATTCCACATTATTTGCCAGAAGATTTTGTGTTAATTGCCTTAGCGGTAGATGAATCTGGCAAGAGAAAAATCCAAATGAACCGAGTGATTAAGGGGCAAAAACATGGTTGAGATAACTGATACAACGGTATTGACGCAAGAGGCTAAGGCCAAAGTGAAAACTAGAAATAATTCTTTGGTCATAGGGATTCCCCTGGAGAGGTCTGCGCAAGAAAAAAGAGTAGTCCTTACACCAGATGCCGTAGCACTTTTAGTGAACAATGGCCAACAGGTTGTAGTAGAAACTGGTGCCGGTAATGATTCCAAATTTACAGATAAGGACTATGCGGATGCGGGAGCCAAAGTGGTGTATTCAGCCAAAGAAGCATTTGAAGCAGAGGTTGTCCTAAAAGTCGAACCACCTACTGAAGAAGAAATCGGCTATATGCCAGTTGGTGCTTGCCTCATTTCAGCCTTACAGCTTGGGAAGCAGGAGGCATCCTTCATTCATGCCTTGAATGCAAAAAAAATCACCGCTGTATCATTTGAGAATCTGGAAGATAAAGTAGGAGGGATGCCTGTGGTCAGGGCTATGAGTGAAATAGCAGGGTCCACAGTGATGCTCATTGCTGCTGAATATTTAAGTTCGGTCAGTGCTGGAAAAGGCTTATTGCTTGGTGGAATTACTGGAGTACCACCGACCAAAGTGGTAATAATTGGGGCAGGAACTGTAGCCGAATATGCAGCAAGAACTGGTTTAGGGCTAGGAGCAAATATTAAAGTTTTTGATAACCATTTGTACAAACTCCGAAGAATAAAGCAGCTACTCGGACAACAGATATACACATCTACTATCGATAATTATACGCTAGCAGAAGAGTTGAAAAATGCTGACGTAGTCATTGGTGCGCTGCGTGCCGAAAAGGGCAGAAATATGATAGTTATCACGGAGGAGATGGTCGCAGGTATGAGTCCTGGAAGTATTATCATAGATGTGAGTATCGATCAGGGAGGCTGTATAGAAAGCGCGGAAATGACATCACATGATGATCCTGTGTATATTAAACACGATGTAATCCATTATTGTGTTCCCAATATTGCTTCTAGGGTAGCAAGGACTGCTTCTTTTTCGTTGAGTAATATTTTCACACCAATCATTCTTCAAATGGCAGACTTGGGCGGGGCAGAAGAAATGGTGTTTAATTACAAATGGTTTATGAAAGGGGTATACACCTATAGAGGCAGTCTTACCAATGCTCATTTAGCAAGGAAATTTAGCATGACCCACAAGGAGCTACAACTGTTATTAGCTGCCCGTTTTTAGGAAAGTAAATTTTGTCTTAATAAAAATTCCAATTGCTCATTGGCCTGAATAAGGTCTTCAGTAAGTTTTTTGTTTGCTTTACGCAGAGAAAATACCTCATATGCATTTTTGATGACTGTTTTCAGGTAATCTTCATCCCAAGGTTTGGTGAGGTAATGATATATTTGTCCTTTATTAATAGCATCGATGACAGCTTGAATATCTGTGTAGCCAGTCAATAATATTCGAATAGGTTCTGGGTGGTTTGGAATAATTGAAGCTAAAAATTCAACTCCGGTTTCATCAGGCATCCGTTGGTCTGTGATGATAATATCCACAGTTTCTTTCTCCAAAAGTGTTCTTGCCTCTTTTGCCGAAATAGCCAAATGAATTTTGTAATCTCTCCTAAAGGTAGCCTTGAATGCTTGAAGGTTATGCATTTCATCATCTACATATAGAATTGATATTTTATTGCTCAAAGTCATATATATTAAAATAGTTGGGTGAATTTTTTTACGAGCTTGCCCCCAAATTTAGCGATCAGCATATTATTTTATCAATTTTGGCTTAATCCTATGGAATATTTTTAACATTAGGGGTTGAAATTGATTTCATTACTATAATTTTACCGTTTGTTCACCCCTGCAATACTGGAAGTATGTTATTCACCGAAACAGTCCCTACTTCAGCCTATGCTTCTCATGTAATTTTAAATTTAGCAAAAGAAGATGAATTAGTAGAGTATTTGGCGCTAAAAAATAATTCTCTCGTCTCAGTCAATGATTCTATTCTTTCTCAAATCAAAGATTTGATTAAGCTACAAAACCCTACAAATACAATTAGTTCTAGTAACCTGAATAAGTTAGCCGGTGATTTTTTAGAAAAAAATGGAGGGGAAAAATATGGGAATTGGGTTTATTACCCTTGGAGAAATACACTGGTTCATGTTTTGCCTGAAAAAGAGTTTGCTGAGGTACGGACTATCAGAAACAAATATAAAATTACTGCGGAAGAGCAGATGCAATTGTCCCGAAAAAAAATTGGGGTAGTTGGACTTTCGGTAGGTCAAAGTGTATCACTTGCCCTAGCGTTGGAAAGAAGCTTTGGAGAGATAAGAATCGCTGATTTTGATACACTCGAATTGAGTAATTTGAATAGGTTAAGGGCAGGACTTCATTATTTAGGTGTAAAAAAAACAACTATTGTACAGCGGGAAATAGCAGAGATTGATCCTTATCTTCAGGTGACTGTTTTTGAAGAAGGATTGACAGAGGGTAATCTGGATGATTTTTTAACTAGAAATGGCTCTTTGGATCTTTTGATTGACGAGTGTGATAGCTTGGATATGAAATTGATGATGCGAGAACGGGCAAGAGCTTTTCGGATCCCAGTCTTGATGGATACATCCGATCGAGGGATGCTAGACATTGAGCGTTTTGATTTGGAGCAGGATCGAGAGATTTTTCATGGATTGGTGGAAGGGCTAGACTACAAAGGGCTGAAAGATCTTCCAATGAAAGAAAAAATCCCAGTGGTGTTAAAAATTACGGGCTTGGAAACACTTTCTACCCGAATGAAAGCTTCCTTGCTTGAAGTGAATCAAAGCATTACTTCTTGGCCTCAACTAGCATCTTCTGTTTTTTTGGGAGGAGCTCTTGGTGCACATGCCAGTAGACAGTTACTTTTAGGAAAAGCTTTGAAATCAGGAAGGTATTATGTGGATTTCGATGAAATCTTACAATTGAATGATATCAGTGATGTTATGCTTCGTGAAGAACGGGAATTGAATGGTCAAGTAGACAGTACTTTTAACTTTTCCGGAAATCTTAAATCAGCGTATTTATTAATTGCTGATGAGTTAGAGCAATTGCTTGCTTTTGCCAATTTGGCGCCTTCGGGAGGAAACGTACAGCCTTGGACATGGATCTTTGATGCTCATGGCGTATTACATTTAATGCATGATCAGGAGCGTTCTAAAGCTTTGTTGGATTTTAAGGGGACTGGCTCTTTAATAGCCTTTGGAGCAGCTTTGGAAAATATCCGGATTTGGTGTGCTGATCAAGGGATGGAGATACGAATTCATGAGCAGATAACCTCTTTTGAAGAAGTGCATATTGCTTCCATTGTCTTTTTGACAGCCCCGCAAAAGAAGGAAATGTTATTTCAAAAAGAGTCACTTTTTCCTTATGTTTCTCAACGGTTAACGGACAGACTCAATCAAGGTAGGAAACCAATAGCAGCCAATCAGCTGGAGGAATTAAGAGGTTTGATTGCTGGTACAGGTTTTCATTTGGAAATATTCGATCGAGAAAAGTCCATTCAAGACCTAGCTTCAATCAATGGAAAAATGGATTGGGTGAGGATGCTTAATAAAGAAGGTTACGAAGATTTTTTACATGAAATTCGATGGAATCCCGAGGAAGCTGCCAGATTGAAAGATGGTATTGACTTAGCCACATTTGATTTTGGGACTGCGGAAAAAGCACTTATGAAATTGATCAGCAATAGACAAGCCATGGATGTCATTCGGAAATTCAAATTGGGTCAAGGGTTTACCAAAATTTCTGATGATACTTTTAAGTCAGCTTCAGCTATTGCAGTACTGATGGGGCCTAAATTTACTCCTCAAACGTATCTCACAGGAGGTGCGCTTTTGCAGCGCATTTGGATTACTGCCAACAAGATGGGTATAAGTTTTCAACCGGTTACTGCGGCATTGTTTATGTTTCACAGGTATTTCAAAGGAGGGCAAAAAGATTTCACGAAATTTGAAGGTGAGTTGATTCAATCTGCTTTTGAAGATTTTAATTACTTGTTGGGAAGCAAGGACAAAGAACCTTTATTTATGTTCCGATTGAATATGACAGACGGGAAGGTAGTGAAATCGTATAGAAGGCCTGTTTCAGAAACGCTTAAAATAATTCCCCATGTTTAAGTTTAGAGCTTTCCGAGCTATTGATGAACCATTGACTTGTCAGGAATTTGCCGAGGGACATGCGAATGTCCTCAAACAATATGGGGTAAATAAAGTGACTTCTGCGAATAATGATTGGATGTATAATCCTTATGTATATGTAGTTGTCGTTGAATTAATGCCAACAGGTCAGATAGTTTCTGGGTTGAGATTGCATATTGCTCATGAGGATTATCCACTTCCATTAGAAACAGCTGTTGCACAGGTAGATGAATCGGTATTTGAATTAGTTCGCCGCTATGGAAAAAACGGTACAGCAGAAGTTGCTGGACTTTGGAATTCAAAGACAATTGGAGGATATGGCATCGGTGCGATTTATTTAATCAGAGCAGGTATTGCCATTGCCTCACAACTACAATTAGGTTCCTTACTTGCGCTTGTTGCAGCGTATACGCTTCCGCCATCTTTGCAAAAAGGGTTTGAAATAGAAACGGCTATTGGGAAAGACGGGACTTTTTTTTACCCAAAATTAGATTTGGTAGCCACCTCCATTGTGCTAAAAGATCCATGTAACTTACCCAAAGCAGAAAAAGAAGAACGAGATTACATTTTTATGCTTAGGGAATCTTTACATTGCATTACAGAAGAAAATACCCCAAAAGGTAAGATCCAAATAGAATTTGATTTACAACTCGTTAATCTAAACTGGAAATGTTAATCAGCTTTATTTTCATGGTATTCACTAATATTGGGAGCCCTGTTTTTCAGTGGGTCACAGGTGAATCTTCAAAAAATGTAGAGAATTATGAGTTTCTGATCGATAAAGGTGGAGAATTGTCCATTCAAGAAGTAATTCAAGAAGAGGGGTTTCAATTGATTAAATCAGAAAATCCCAATTTTGGAATCAGCAAAGCAACTGTTTGGCTCCGATTTGAAGTAAAAGATCTGAGAAGTACTCCTGAAAATAAATTCTTAGTCATTAATAACAGCTCCTTAGATATCGTACAGTATTTTTTAGTATATGGTGGAGAGGTGATTGATGAACAGATCAGTGGGCGTATCATAGATTTTTCAACTAGAATTTTGCCATCCAACAAGCTTATCTTTTCCTTACGTCCACCTGCAGATAATCTTCCTGTCCAAATTTATCTTAGAGTACAAAGCAGCGATAAGAAAATCGTATCAGCATATATTGCCAGTACATTAGGAGTATATCAGCGTTTGAATTTTGAAAATGTCTTATTCGGGATATTCACAGGAGTCATTGTAGGACTGTTTTTTTACAATGTATTTTTGTATAGTTCAGTAAAGGATATCACCTACTTGGTTTATGTGCTTCATTTAGTGGCTGTATGGTTTGCACAATCTTCGATTCTGGGATATACGCAAGAGTTTTTATGGCCTAACTGGGATTGGATGAATCAGCGTTCAATTGTTATTTTTTCCTCTTTGGTAAGCATAGTTGGTATTTGGTTTTTAAAAGTGTTTTTAAATGCTCGCCACTTTGTACCCGTTCTTAATAAGGGATTTCGGTTCATTTATGGGGTGTATGCTTTTATTTTGCTCAATGCATTATTCATTTCCATCACCTTGAGTTATCAAGTTTTGCTTGTGACTCAGTCAGTTGTAGTCATGTATGTTTTCTTAGTGGCATTTAGAATTTTGAAAAAGGGTTACGGACCAGCCCGTTTGTATTTGATAGCTTGGTCTGTGTTTATGTTTGGGATTTTTATTTTCGTTTTTTCAGAAATGGGGATTATTCCATTCACTAAGTTTTCCGCATACATTATGCCCTTTGGTTCTGGACTTGAGGTTGTTTTGATTTCATTCGCTTTGGCAGATAAAATCAATATTTTGAAAAAAGAAAAGGAATCGGAACAACAAGAAAAATTAGCTGTCATGAAGAGTAATGAGGTTTTGATCACTAGACAAAATGAAATTTTGGAGGAAAAAGTGAAGCAACGGACCTTGGAGCTTGAGGATACTTTACATAATCTACAAAGCACCCAAACTCAATTAGTGGAACAGGAGAAAATGGCTTCTCTTGGGCAGCTGACAGCAGGTATCGCTCATGAAATCAATAACCCTATTAACTTCGTAAGTTCAAATGTATCCCCTCTTAAGAGAGATATTGAAGATGTGTTGGAGATTTTAGAGGCTTACAAGGCTAAGGGGCAATTGGAGTTTACATCAGCAACCATAGAAGAATTAAGAGACTTGGAAAATGAATTGGAGCTAGATTATTTACTCCAAGAAATTCAGCAACTCCTACAGGGAATGGAAGATGGGGCTAGGCGGACAGTGGAAATTGTAAAGGGACTAAAGCTTTTTTCGAGGGTTGATGAGCAAGATGTTAAGAAAGTAGACATTCATGATGGAATAAATAGTACCTTAATCTTGCTCAACAGCACTATGGCTGGGAGAATTGAGATTGTCAAAGAGTACGACGCTATCCCTCCCATAGAGTGTCTGGCAGGTAAAATCAACCAAGTTTTTATGAATGTTTTAAATAATGCTATTCAGGCATTACTGGAGAATGAACATCAAAAAGAGTCACCTAAAATCACTATTAGAACCAAAAATCTGAATACCTTTGTACAGATAGAAATTGAAGATAACGGTCCTGGTATTCCTGAGCCCATCAGGCAGCGAATTTTCGAACCTTTTTTTACTACCAAAGCAGTAGGAAAAGGCACAGGTCTTGGATTATCCATTGTATATACTATAATAGAGAATCACAAAGGTTACCTAGAAGTGACTTCTGAGCCCCAAAACGGAACCAATTTCAAAATAAAGCTTCCTGTCCTTCAAAATACCCAAATATATGATGGATAAAATTAAAGTACTATATATTGATGATGAGGCTAATAACCTTACGTCATTTCGTGCAAGTTTGCGTAAGTTTTTTTCAATTACTACTGTGATTGATGCTAAAGAAGGATTGGAAATTGTTCAAAATGAAGAGTTTCACGTTGTGGTAGCAGATCAACGGATGCCAGGGATGACCGGAGTGGAGTTTTTTGAGGAACTAACAAAAATTAACCCTGACCCAATAAGAATTTTGCTAACGGGGTATTCAGACATAGCCTCGGTTATAGATGCGATCAATAAAGGAGAAGTATATCGATTTATAGATAAGCCTTGGAATATTGACCAAATTAAAAATGCAATTATCAATGCAGCAGAAATTTATAATACCCGTAAAGAGTTAAAAGATAAAACCAGCAGACTGGAGAAAATCCAAATAGAGATGAATCAGTTTGTGTACTCCTTGTCTCATGAATTAAGAGGGCCTTTGATGAGTATATCGGGGGTTTCCAAGCTTGCAAAAATGGAGTTTTCGGATCCTCAAGTGCTGGAGTTTTTTGATATGATTGACTCTGCCACTGGAAAGCTAGATGATTTTATTTACAAAATGCTCGATTTTTATCGTTCAACAAAAATGGATGCTCAGGTTGCGCCAGTGAATCTTAATGAGATTATCCATCAGCAAATAGAGGCCTACAGGGAGAAGTGGGACTTAGAAGGATTTGAGTTAATCCTTGGGATAGAACAACAAGAGCCATTTTTATCAGATGATGCCAAAATCCGGGTTATTCTTAATAATTTATTTTCAAATGCTTATAATTTCCATAAAGAGTTAAAAGATAGGCCATGGATAAAGATTGAGGCAAAAGTTACCAGTGGAGTAGCAGAGATTTCTGTAGAAGATAATGGGCATGGAATTGAAGAAAAATATCAATCTGGGGTATTCAATTTGTTCCAACGGGCTTCTAAAAAAAATGCAGGGTCGGGTTTAGGTTTATACATGGTCAAAGAATCTGTAACCCAAATGGGTGGAAGTATTCAACTAATCTCACAGCCTGAGGTGGGTACAAAGGTTACAGTAAAGCTTCCAAGCTTGAATTTAGTACAGGTTTAGCTCTTCAATGAGTGCTGTAAGGAAATTTAAAGATACATTTCGTTTTTTTCCTTGTTTTTTGACCGTAATTTTGTGACCTAATATTGTTTTAATCAAACGTTTTCAACTATGATCAATCCGTGGCACGATGTGCAACTAGGAAAAGAAGCACCTGAATATGTAATGGGTGTGATTGAAATCCCCAAAGGAAGTAAAGGAAAGTATGAATTGGATAAAAAAACAGGAATGTTGCTCTTGGATCGAGTACTTTTTTCAGCAGTTCATTATCCAGCTAATTACGGTTTTATTCCGCAAACATATTGTGAGGATCACGATCCATTGGACATACTAATTATTTCGCAAATTGATATTCCATCCATGACTTTGGTTAAAGCCAAGGTGATAGGAGTGATGCGAATGATTGATGGTGGAGAAGCAGATGATAAAATCATCGCAGTGGCAGCGGGTGATCAATCTGTCAATTATATAGATGATATTGACGAACTCCCTCCTCATTTGATGAAAGAAGTACACCGCTTCTTTGAAGACTATAAGAAGTTAGAAAATAAGGAAGTAAAGGTGGAAGATTTCCTAGGTAAGGAAGAAGCCTTTAAAATCATCCAAGAAAGTGTGGAACTTTACGATAAACATTTCAGAACTAGAAAGTAATGTTAACAGGAAGCCAGCGAAAGCTGGCTTTTGTGATTTGACGGGAATCCTAAGTGAATTGTATGAGGTTTTTGCTGATTTGTCTTTTGCTAGTTTCCGGAGTCAACTCTTTTGCACAAAAGGAGGATTCTGGTTCATGGGAATTTTCGGGGTATTTGGAAACCTATTACAGTTTTGATTTTAATCGGCCAGATAATCATCAGAGGCCTCATTTTCTATACAATTTTAATCGGCATAATGAGTTCAGCGTCAATCTTGCACTTGTGAAGGCGTCCTACACCGAAGGGAATATTCGAAGTTCGCTTGCCTTGATGGCCGGGACTTATGCACAGTACAATCTTGCGGATGAGCCTGCGTGGGCTCAATTTTTAAATGAAGCATCTATTGGAGTGCAATTGTTGGATAAGCTTTGGTTAGATGTGGGAATCATGCCTTCTCATATTGGTTTTGAAAGTTGGATAGGGACAGTTGGCTGGCATCTCAGCAGAAGCTTAATGGCTGAAAATTCACCCTATTTCCTTACGGGTGCAAGGTTAAGCTATGATTTGAAGGAACATACGCAATTCACCTTTTGGCTTTCCAATGGCTGGCAAAATGTTCAACGTACACAGAATAATCAGGGAGTTGGCCTTGGATTTGGAGTCAATCATTCTCCAATCAAAGGGATGGTAATTAATTATGCTAATTATTTGGGAAATGAAAGCACCATAATTCTTAGAGAAATGCGCTTTTTCAATAATTTTTATATCCAACATGAGCTAGATTCTTGGGGATATACCATTGGATTTGATTATGGTATGCAGCAAGTAGTTCTTGCTCCAAGAGCACAGTGGTGGGGGGTAACGGCATCCTTGAAAAAAACAGTTTTGGATAAATATACGGCTGCTATACGAACAGAATATTACTCAGACCCAAGAGCAATAATTCTGGATGAGCCTTTTAAATTATCTGGGAATTCTATCAACTTGGATATTCCTTTGAATGACAGATTGATTTGGCGGATGGAAGGAAGACAATTTTGGGCAAGACAGGGGAGATTTCCTCTTCGAGATGGTAGTTTCTCTAGAAATAATCTAGCCCTTACTTCTTCTTTGGCTTTGAGTTTTTGACAATTGAAGAAACATGTTTTTTTGCTAGCTTTTTTTGAAAATAAGCAAGCATTTCTGAATAGTTTTCATGCTCATGGTTGCTGATAGTAAAGGAAGTCTGATCTTCAAATACCACAGTCATTTGCTTAAATTCTTTTTTATTCGCAATTATCTTTTCCTCTTCCCATACTTTCACCTCGTCAAGAGCGTAGTTTTTTGTTAGTCTGCGAATAGGGAATCGCAGGGTGATTTTTTCTTTTCCTGCGGTAATAAACTTATATCCTGCCATCATTTTCACGAGCAGGAGTAAGATAACTATGGTCAATAGTGTAGTACTTAGCAAGTAAAACCACAACCCAAACGTTCTTACGTTCGCAAAATGCGTCAGTGTGCCTATAAGACCTACGAATAGTAGTCCTAATACCGAACCAAGAGCTATGTATGTACTTGTTTTTGGTTTACAGGTTGTCATGTTTATCTAATGGATTTATCAGACTTCAAAAATAGAGACAATATTTTGCTTTAAGTAAACCCTATCAAAAGCAGCAAAGAGAATTTGTTCCTATACAGAAGGAATGATTGATTGTATGTTAAGGGTTTTTCAAGATCTCGAGTGATGATTTAGAATGGGCTACTAAATCTTCAAAAAACTCTCCAAAATGAATTCTAAAGTACTCATGGTTTTCATCCAAGAAGATGTGGGCGGTTTCCATATTGGAATTGAATTTTGTTTTTTTTGCCATCGCTTGCATTGCCCTTCTAATGCCATCTAGACTTCCATAGCCTACAAGCATATTGTGGTACCGCATAAATCCATACATTTTTAAAAACCTATATGGAAGGATGTCAATGAAAATATCGAGTGTATCATATACTTGATGTGCGAATTCATTCAGAGGCATTTCATGATAATTTTTCCAATATTTTCCCAGAAAATAATCAAAATACATATCCGTAATTACAGATGAATACTTTCCGTATACAGGTTTTAAAATTTCTTGTGCCTCTTTTACAAGTTCATGATTATCAGTGAATTTATCGATTTCACGATGAAGCTTAATTCCCATGACGATTTCTCGTTCGTAGGTGCGTTCTATGTTGCCTCGGACTGAGTCTCCGATGAGGTTTCCTACCAGTATTTTAGGCTCTCCAAATGATAAATAAGCGTGAGCTAAGTAATTCAATGGCTATTTTTTTAAACAGAATGGACTGCTGGGTGATTTACATGTACATTTGCTTTCAAATTTACACTTCAATGCTGAATATACAGGACCAATTAAAGAATACTTTTAGACTTTTAAAAATCGAATGGGAAGAAGACCTTGCTCAATACAAAAAAAAGTTCTTATACACCTCGATCGCTGATAAAAAAGAAGAAGGTGTTTGTTGGTATCCTGTGTATTTGAAAAAATCTAAAATCGGTCACGGGGAACGAGTGATTATCGAACTTGAAAGGCCGGATACCAATTATGCTCATATCTTTCAATCTGGAAAATCAGTATCTATTTTTTCTACACAAGAAGGCTTCCATCATCAACGGATCAACGGTGTCATCAACCAAGTTAAAAAGGATTTGATGGTGGTGACCATCCAAGTGGATGAAATCCCTGAGTGGATGCATAAAGGTAAAATGGGAGTGGATCTGTTATTTGATGAGGCTTCTTATCGAGAAATGGAATACACGATGAAGGCAGTCATCAAAGCAGAAAAAGGACGGATAGGTGAATTGAAACATATTTTGTTAGGAGAACAAGAAGCAAGTTTTGATGCTAAGCTTTTTCAAAATAACCCTTTGCTAAACACTTCTCAGAATAATGCAGTAGCCTTAGTTAGCAATGCTGAAGATGTTGCAATTATTCATGGCCCTCCAGGTACAGGCAAGACAACGACACTTGTAGCGGCTATCGCTCAATCCTTAGAAAGCTGCCCGCAGGTATTGGTATGTGCTCCTAGCAATGCTGCGGTAGATTTATTGGTTGAAAAATTAATTGAAAAAAATATTGCCACCCTTAGGCTTGGTCATCCAGCAAGGGTAGATGAGGCCATCCTGAATCAAACACTTGATGCGAAACTAGCCATGCATGAAAGCTACCGGGATTTGAAAAAAGTAAAAAAGTCTGCCGAGGAGTATCGAAAGTTGGCTTTCAAATACAAAAGAAGTTTTGGTCCGGAAGAGCGTGCCCAGCGAAAACGATTATTGGATGAAGCAGGAAGATTGAAGGATGAGGCAGAGCACTTGGAAGATTACATCACGCATGATGTTTTTCAACGTACACAAGTCTTTGCTACTACCTTGGTGGGTGCAAGTAGTCATGCGTTAAAAGGTATGGAGTTTCCGGTGGTGTTTATAGATGAGGCAGCCCAAGGTTTGGAACCAGCCACTTGGATTCCGATTTTGAAAGCCAAAAAAGTGGTGATGGCAGGAGACCATTGTCAGCTACCACCTACTATCAAATCCTATGATGCTGGGAAAGCTGGATTGAGCGAAACCCTATTCGAAAAAGTGATCAAAAGACAAGGGCATGTTTCTCAAATGTTACAAGAACAATACCGCATGCCAGAGACAATCATGGGGTTTTCTAGCCGGTATTTTTATCATTCAGGATTGAAGGCTGCTTCCAATACGCTTAGTCACTTTTTACAGGAAGATGAACCTGTCATGGAGTTTATTGATACAGCGGGAGCAGGCTTTCAAGATCAGCAAGAACAGGAATCCTTGAGTACTTTTAATCCTGATGAAGCTAAATTCACCTTACAGCATCTGGAAAATTTATTAAAAAGAGTGGGGATTGGTACTATCAAAACCCAAGGCTGGACAATAGGGCTGATTGCTCCTTACAGGGCTCAGATTCGAAAATTCAATGAATTGATTTTTGAATCCTATGCATTTCCCAATTTACGTTCATTTTCTGAGCTTCTAACGATTGACTCTATTGATGGCTTTCAAGGTCAGGAGCGGGACATCATTGTTATCAGCTTGGTTCGCTCTAATAGCAAAGGAGAGATCGGGTTTTTATCAGATGTCCGACGGATGAATGTTGCCTTGACACGAGCCAAAAGAAAATTAGTTGTCATTGGTGATTCTGCAACTTTATGCTCACATGAGTTTTATCGAGAGTTTTTGGATTATGTGGAGGAAAAGGGATGTTATAGGAGCGTGTATGAGTTTCTAGAGAGCTAGTGTCTCTTTTCGGAAGCAAAAACTGATAGTGTCTAAATATTTAATCACGTAGGGTTTACTTTGGGGAGCATTTTTTTTACAAGTTCTTTGAACTCAAATATACCTCGTTCAAATAACTCAGTAAGCTACCAAAGGCCTCTGTAGCTTCCAAGATTTCAGAAGGAATTTCCCTGCCCTGAAGCCTGGCTAGTAAGCGACCATAAATGGCATTAAAGAATAATTGTATTTCATGAGATATTTCAGCAGCCCCCTCTTCCAGCATCATTTGCAGCACATAGGGCTTGGCTTGTTGATAGTGCTCATAGTAGTTTTTATCTGCTTTCAGTAAAGACCAATGGATTTGAGCCAATTCATCGACGATGGTTTGAACGGATTTTAAGTGTCCCTTTTGAGTTATTTTTTCTTGATGCATTTGAGTTGCTAAGTCAGCAAACCAGGATGCTGTTTCTTTTTTTTCGGCTATTTCGATAGGATAGTGACTGATCACATACTGCTCAATGTCTTCTAATACAAAACTATAGGCGCGTAATAAATCTTCCATTTGATACATATAAATGATATATTCACCAATGTTTTGTTGCTGCTTCTTTTCTGCGATGCTTTTCATGAGAAATTCGATTAAACATGCAAAGAAAATAAAATTCTGTCTGGTACAGTTTTAATTCCCAAAATTGCCACATTTTTATCTATTTTTGCGTTCTGATATGACTATGCAAAAAATTAGAAATTTCTGTATTATCGCCCATATTGATCATGGGAAGAGTACGTTGGCGGACCGCTTACTTCAATTTACAAATACTGTAAGCGACAGAGAGATGCAAGATCAGTTGTTGGACAACATGGATCTGGAGCGAGAGCGGGGAATTACCATCAAATCCCACGCCATACAGATGAAGTATAACTACAAAGGAGAGGAATATACCCTCAACTTGATTGATACTCCGGGACACGTGGATTTTTCTTACGAAGTTTCTCGTTCAATTGCTGCCTGTGAAGGTGCCTTATTGATTGTAGATGCTTCTCAAGGAATTGAAGCCCAGACTATTTCCAATTTATACTTGGCTATAGGTCAAGACTTGGAAATTATTCCTGTTTTGAATAAAATCGATCTTCCTGGAGCTGATCCGGAAGTGGTGGCTGATGAGGTAATTGACTTGATTGGTTGCGATAGAGAAGACATCATCCTTGCTTCCGGTAAAGAGGGCTTGGGTATCGAAGATATCTTAAATGCTGTAGTAGAGCGTGTTCCTGCTCCTAAGGGGAATGTTGACGCTCCTTTACAAGCGATGATTTTTGATTCGGTGTATAATCCATTCCGTGGAGTGGAGGTAATTTTCCGGATTTTCAACGGTACCATCAACAAAGGAGATAAAATCAAATTTGTCAATACCGGTAAGGAATATGATGCTGATGAAATTGGTATTTTAGGTATTAATCAAATACCTCAACAAACATTGGCAGCCGGAAATGTTGGATACTTGATTTCCGGGATCAAAGTTGCCAAAGAAGTGAAAGTCGGGGATACCATCACGCATGTGAAGAATCCTTGCCAGACAGCCATCAAAGGTTTTGAAAACGTTAAACCCATGGTTTTCGCAGGGATTTATCCTGTAGATACTACTGAGTTTGAAGAATTGAGAGCTTCTATGGAGAAGTTGCAATTGAATGATGCTTCTCTTGTGTGGGAACCAGAAACTTCTGCTGCTTTGGGCTTTGGCTTCCGTTGTGGATTCTTGGGGATGTTGCATATGGAAATCATCCAAGAGCGCTTGGAGCGAGAGTTTGACATGACTGTCATCACCACTGTTCCTTCGGTTCAGTTCAGAGCCTTAATGAACAATGGTGAATATAAAATCATCAATGCTCCCTCTGATATGCCTGATCCTAACTTGTTCAAACATATTGAAGAGCCATTTGTAAAAGCGACAATCATTACTGCGGCTGAGTATGTAGGGCCTGTAATCCAATTGTGTATGGAGAAGAGAGGTCAGATCAAAAATCAGGTGTATTTGACTTCTGAGCGTGTTGAACTCTCTTTCGATATGCCTTTGGCTGAGATTGTATTTGATTTCTTTGATAAATTAAAGACAATTTCAAGAGGATATGCTTCCTTAGACTACGAATTGATAGGTGCGCAAGCTTCCCATATGGTGCGTTTGGATGTGATGCTGAATGGGGAAGTAGTTGATGCCCTTTCAGCTATTGTGCACAGAGACAAAGCTTATGAATGGGGTAAAAGACTGTGTGAAAAGCTTAAGGAATTGGTGCCAAGACAAATGTTTGAGATAGCGATTCAAGCAGCAATTGGAACGAAAATTATCGCCCGTGAAACAGTAAAAGCCCTTCGTAAAAATGTATTGGCGAAATGTTACGGTGGGGATATCTCCCGTAAGCGTAAACTCCTCGAAAAGCAGAAAAAAGGTAAGAAGCGTATGCGTCAAGTCGGTAACGTAGAAGTACCGCAAGAGGCATTTATGGCTGTGTTGAAGCTTGACTAGAATTGTTTTTCTTAGGAGAATTTAGGTATCGAAATTCTAAATTCGGCATTCATCATTCGGCATTAAAATGTCGAATGATGAATGTCTAATGTCGAATAATGAAGTTTAAATCTACCTATAAACAAACGTATTCTTACTATAACAACAATGTCGAAAGAATATAATCTTGAAGAAAGACTGATTGACTTTGCTGTGTCAATAATACATTTGTCCGATTCTTTGCCAAAAACTAAAGCAGGCGGACATTTGGGAGGACAACTTTTAAGGTCTGGCACTTCTCCAGCTTTGAATTATGGGGAAGCTCAAAGTAGCAAGTCTAGAAAAGATTTCATTCATAAGTTTCGTGTGATTCTTAAAGAATTAAGGGAGTCTTTGATTAGTATTAAAATCATTCGTAAAGCTCAGTTAGAATGTGATACCCAAGTGTTAAACTTCTTATTCAAAGAGTCAAATGAATTAATAGCTATCTTTGTCAAGAGTTTAGAAACAGCACAGAAAAATCAGTTCAAATAAAATTACAAAATCAGCTACCTAAACCACTCACTAAACACAATCAACTAATCACCATTCACTATTCACTAATCACTATTCACTAATCACTCGATCAACTAATAACTAATAACTATTCACTAATCCCCCATCACTATGCCCACCCTCATCGACGGAAAAAAAACCTCGGAAGAAATCAAATCAGAAATAGCTGCGCGAGTTAAGGAAATCGTTTCATTGGGAGCGAAAAAGCCACATCTTGCCGCGATTTTAGTCGGCAATGATGGGGCGAGTCAAACCTATGTAGGGGCGAAGGTGAAAGCCTGTGAACAAGTTGGGTTTGATTCGACTTTAGTACGCTTAGAAGAAAGCATATCAGAGGAGGAATTGCTGAAAGTAGTAGAAGATATCAACCAAAACTCTTCTATAGACGGCTTGATCGTTCAGCTACCTTTACCAAAGCATATTTCTGTAGAAAAAGTAACTAATAAAATCAAGCCCGAAAAAGACGTCGATGGTTTTACACCTGCAAATGTTGGGAGAATGACCTTAGGGTGGCCTGCATATGTTGCAGCTACACCTTATGGGATTGTAGAGTTATTGAAGCGATACCAAATTGAAACTTCTGGAAAGCATTGTGTAGTCATCGGTAGAAGTCATATTGTAGGTTCTCCCATGAGTATCTTGATGGCAAGAAATGAGTATCCTGGAAATTGTACGGTTACTTTGACTCACAGTAGGACCAAAAACTTACCTGAGATTGCCAAAACAGCTGATATTTTGATAGTAGCTTTGGGTAAACCCGAGTTTGTGACTGCAGACATGGTCAAAGAAGGTGCGGTGGTTATTGATGTAGGAATTCACCGCATAAATGATGTCAGTAAGAAGTCAGGATTCCGCTTGATCGGAGATGTGAAATTTGATGAAGTATCTCAAAAAGCATCAGCTATTACACCTGTCCCTGGCGGAGTAGGACCTATGACAATAGCCTCTTTATTGTACAATACCCTTTTAGCAGCCGAAGGCAAAGTTTATTCTAAATAAAATTAGATTTCTTTCAAAATCCTTGTTTCAGATTTGCAGAGATACACTTTGATTTCTACTTTTGCAGACCTTCTAAGCGCACGTGGTGAAACTGGTAGACACGCTACTTTGAGGGGGTAGTGCCCGTTCGGGTGTGGAAGTTCGAATCTTCTCGTGCGCACTTAGCTCTGATTTTATTCAGAGCTTTTTTTTTGAAACAATATTTGGTGAGTATCGTTAGTTTGTCTATGAGTATGAAAACTAAACCACTACTTTACACTTTTTTCTTTGTCTTGATATCCTTACTAGCAGAGGCCCAATTTATTTCCTTTGATCCGCAGTTTGGAAAAACAGAATATGGTGTAATCACCATTCAAGGTAAGATGCTTTCTTACAAATTTGACCAAGTAAAAGGAGAGCTTGATTTCACCATTAAAGATGACCAATTGCAAACCCTTTTTACTAAAAAAGAAAGACTTGGGCCAAATATTTATAGATTCACCTACGAAGAAGATCTTGAATTTGCCTACTTTTTTGTTTCTTTCGGTGAACGGCTTGGATATAGAAAAGTCCTGGTGAGAATTAGTTTTGAGACAGGAGATGTTGTTAGGTATCCGATAATGTCGAATATGGTCTTCCCCCTAGCCATACGCCCCATTAAAGATGGAATAGTGATGCTTGGTTCGCGATTGGAAGGGGATTTTTTGGAGATATTCAATTATGAAAAACAAGAGCTCTACTCTATCACAGATTTTTTTGATAAAGATACACGGGTGTGGGATTTGCAAGTAGTGGATGATCAGGTAGATTTATTAGTCTATACCCAAGGGAAAAAGCGCTATCAAGAACTTCAGATTTATTCTTTTGATAAGGAAGGTAATCGAACACTTAGAATTCCGGTAAATATACCTAAAGATAAAAAACTCTTCATTCGAAGAGCTCAGTTACTATATGGGCCATATGAGGAGCATAAAATTGTGGGTACATATAGTTTCAAACCAGGTGAATGGTTCTCGGGGTATTTTCAAATAGATGTAAATGAGTTTTTGGAGCAGACTTTTACTAAATACCCTTTTGCGGAATTGAATGGATTTTATGCTTATCAGCGAAATTCCAATAAAAAACGTAAACACTTTCACCGAGAGATGAAATTGATTGAAGCAGTGACTGATGGTGAGTTCATCACCTTGGCGGCACAGCCAGTCAAAACCAATAAGAAGTTTTTGCATTTTCTAACTTTAGATGGTGAGGGTAAAAAATCTTTTGACAAATCCATCAAACTTTATTTCACTAATGCGATTTATTCAGGAACCTATCAATTAGCGAATCAAGCTACGGATGTTTATTTCTTATTTAGGGGCAATGAAAATAGGAAAAACCCACCTGGAGAAAAGGTCTATGTGCTTGAAAATGGGGAGTTACGTGCTGTAAATCAAGTGCAAAAGCTTTACAAGGAGGACTCTTATGCAAATTTGCTGAAAGATCCAAAATACAAATATTGGTATGGGAATAAGTTCCTTGTATATGGTGTAATCCCACCTGAAGTTGCGGGGACATCAGAATTCGTTTTTGTCGTAGAAGTAATTGAGGTTTGAGGAAGCCCTGATTTTTTCTAGATTGGGAAAAAATCATCAGCTATGAAAGTCTTCGCATCCATATTTATTCTCATCATTTTCTTTCAAACCAGTTTATCGGCTCAACATATTGGTTTAGATCCAATAGTTCCGGGATTCGGGATGGTTTTTCAAATTCCTGAAGCGACTGAAGTTCCAGATCCTGATCAAGAGTTTAAAATCATCATTGATTTGGTATCGGCTGCAGATAATCCATTACAGGTTAATCGCATGGTGGATAACATTGCCCGGATGATGAATCTGCATGGGGTAGGAGGAGTGAAAAAAGAACAACTGAAAGTCAAAGTAGCCGTTCATGGAGGAGCTATTTATAGTATTCTTAACAATGCTTACTATCAAAAGTTGTATGGCGTCGATAATCCTAATCTGTCTACCTACGAAGCATTGAAAAGGGCGGGAGTGGAGTTTTCTATATGCGGGCAGTCTCTGATAGCAAGAGGAATGCAGCCAAGTGATATGTGGCAGGGAGCAGAGATGTCTCTTTCTATGTTGACCACGCTGACTAAATATGTACCTCAGGGCTATATGTTGATGCGCTTTTAAAAAAGTGGTAACTGTTCGGGTAAGTGCTTGAAACTTTTTCTGTGCCAAGGTGTCAAGCCGAGGGATCGTATTCCAGCCCGATGTTTAGGAGTTGGATAGCCTGCATTATTTTCCCAATCAAATCCTGGAAATTCCTTGGCCAAAGCAACCATGAGGTTGTCCCGGTAAACTTTAGCCAAGATAGAAGCAGCAGCTATACTTGCATAAGTAGCATCTCCTTTTACAATGCAAGCAAAGGGGATGTCTAGTGTAGTCTTAAATCGGTTACCATCGATCAGCAAAAACTCTGGTTTTGAATGAAGCGAGGCAATAGCTCTATTCATGGCCAAAAAAGACGCGTTCAAAATATTGATACTATCTATTTCAGCAACCGAAGCCTCGGCCACTGACCATGCAATGGCTTCAGCCTTGATTTCAGTTACTAAATCTTCTCGATTACGTTTACTGAGCTTTTTGGAATCGTTGATAAACTCATTGGCATAATCCAATGGGAGAATTACCGCAGCAGCCACTACAGGACCGCAGAGGCACCCTCTACCCACTTCATCACAGCCTGCTTCTATTCTGTTAGAGTCTAAAAATGGTTTCAGCATTTTCTTCTTCTTTCTTCTTATCGGATTTGTAATATTTATGGATCATTTCTGCGACCAATCCCGTCCATCCTGTTTGATGGGATGCACCTAGGCCCATCCCATTATCGCCATGGAAATACTCATAGAATAAGATGTAATCCCTGAAATGTGGATCTTCCTGAAATTTTTTATGTCCCCCATAGACAGGTCTATGTCCTTCCTCGTTTCTTTCAAAGATTTTAATGCAACGGAGTGATAACTCTCTTGCGATCAAATCCATCGTAAGGTATTTTCCAGAGCCTGTTGGGTATTCTATGGAAAACTCGCCCCCATAATAGTGGTCAAATTTTCTTAAAGATTCTATGATCAAATGGTTGATTGGGAACCATATCGGACCACGCCAATTACTGTTGCCACCAAACATTAAAGTGTCGGATTCACCGGGTGTATACCTCACCGTTTGAACATCTTTATTGATCTTAAGTGAAAAAGGGTGTTTTTCATGGTATTTGGACATGGAACGAATCCCATAATCACTCAAAAACTCTTCTGTGTCCAACATTTTATTTAAAATACTCTTCATCCGATGCCCACGGAGCAAAGCAAACAATCGTCGTTTTTCGTGCCCCGGCTGAATCCAACTGGATACGAGTGAAGCAAGCTTGGGTTTTTCTTTCAGGAAAAATTCCAGTCTCTTTTTGAAGTCAGGTAAATCATCAAACAAATCAATACGGATAGATTCCACTGCAAATAATGGAATAATTCCTACAATTGACTTGAGCTTCATGACCTTTGGTTCTTTTCCCGGCAAATGAAATAAATCAAAGAAAAACTGCTCTTCATCATCCCAAAGGCTGATACTTTCTCCAGAGATGTTGTTCATCGCTCCTGCAATGTGTAGGAAATGCTCTAAAAACTTGATGGAGGAGTATTGGTAGGTCTTATTGAATTCGCAAAGGTCGAGTGATATTCTCAGCATATTCAGACTGAACATAGCCATCCAAGAGGTTGCATCTGCTTGTTCTAATTTCCCTCCAAACTTATCTGCATGACTTCTGTCGATGACTGATATATTATCCAATCCTAGGAAACCTCCTTGGAAAATATTCTTTCCATCAGAGTCCTTTTGATTGACCCACCAGGTGAAATTGATCATCAATTTGTGAAAGCAGCGCTCCAAAAATTCAAAATCACCTTTGCCATCATTCATTTTTTTATCGATATGAAAGACTCTCGATACAGCATAGGCATGTACGGGTGGATTTACATCCGAGAAATTCCATTCATAGGCAGGAATTTGTCCATTGGGATGCAGATACCAATCATTAAGAAATAATGTTAATTGATCTTTTGCAAAGTCTGGGTCAATTCTTGATATGGGGATGCAATGAAAGGCAGAATCCCATACCGCATACCAAGGGTATTCCCATTTATCAGGCATGGAGATGATGTCATAGTTATGCATGTGTCTCCAACTGGTATTTCTTCCTTTTTTACGCTCCTTTGGAGGAGAGTATCTTCCTGGATCCCCTTCCAACCATCTTTCTACATTGTAGTAGTAAAATTGTTTTCCCCACATCATGCCTGCAAATGCCTGCCTTTGGATCAATTGATGGTCTGCTAATTTGACTCTGGACTGGACTTCTCCATAAAAGGAGTCTGCTTCTTTAATTCTATCTTGCAGGATCCTTTCACAATCTTCCAGACAATGTGCCTGCATTTGATGCGTCATTCGGAATTTAACCCTGACACTTCCTCCAGCAGGAATATTCAATCGATAAATTGCAGCAGCTTTGGTACCGTAATCCTTTGGATTGAGATGCTGAACATAGCCTTTCACTACATAGTCATTGATGGCATCTTTGAGGTATTTTTTTTCATTTGGGATGTTATAGAGACGCATGCGATTGGTCTCATTATCACAAAATTTGAATTCAGGTTCGCCTTCAAATGTGAAAAAATAGTTCCCATTTTTAGGGCTAAATGCTTTGAGCTCGGTATCGCTAATCTTTGAGATTTTAGGCATGAATGGCTCATGTCCTGTAAACCAAGTCTTCCTAAACCAAATAGTAGGCATTACTACCAAGGGGGCGTCTTCAGAACCTCGATTGTGGATTGTTGCAAAAAAAGAAATATCTTCAATGTCTTCTTTAGCATATTCTAGAAAGATGTCGAAATATTCATCTTTATCGAATATACCTGTGTCCATCAATTCAAATTCAGGATCTAATTTTCCCCGTTTGGAATTGACTTCATATAGTTTTTTGTATGGGAATTCATTTTGAGGATACTTATACAGCATCTTCATGTAGCTATGTGTAGGAGTTGAGTCTAGGTAATAGTATAACTCCTTGACATCTTCTCCATGATTCCCTTGTGGTCCAGTAAGTCCAAAAAGTCTTTCTTTAATAAATGGGTCTTTGCCATTCCAAAATGCCCATGCAACACATAAGCGTTGTCTATTGTCCGATACACCTCCTATCCCTTCTTCTCCCCAGCGATAGGCTTTGCTCCGGGCTTCATCATGGGTGACATTATTCCAAGCATCCCCATTGGGGCTATAATCTTCTCTGACAGTACCCCATTGTCTTTCTGTCAAATAAGGCCCCCACTTTTTCCAATGCTTAAGTCGTTCTCGGTCTTCTCTAAGCCTTTCTTTTTCTATATTCATGAACGATTATATGCTAACGTTTGCACGAATTTAACAAAGTTGAAAGGAATTTGTGTGAGCGCTTTGAGTAATTTCAATAAAATCAAAAAAATATTCAAAAAATGGCAATTGCATGTCATGCAATTTTTCAGCTACTAGTTGGCATAAGTTTCAATTGGGTGGAATACAAGTCTTACTAAGGTATTTCTGGATTGGATTACCCAAGCATGGTTATTGTTGTCCTGATTGCTTAAATATGCCTTTAATACTCCTAAATCAAAGGATTTATGAGCAATACCAGCCCCTGCAATCTCCGCATCAATGGCATTACATTCCTGTTCGTATTGCCCTTCCACTGGGATCATCAACACTGGTTTTTGGAAGTACATGGCTTCACAGATAGACTCGAAACCTGCTGTACTAATGTAGGCTTTGCAAGTGCTCATTTTTTCTAGAAACAGGCGATCATTTATGGGATGGAAAACTAAGTTAGGGAGTATTTGAAAAGCCTCAGGATGAGATTTATTGTCCCAAAAAGCTTCAATTTTAAGGTCAGGATGTTTTTTTGCTTGTGCAATTAGTTCATTGGCATACCCTTGATTGACCATATAAGCTAAGATGAAATCCCCTTCTTCTGACATTAATTCAAACAATTGCTTCCGAAGTAAAGGAGGAAGTACAGTCAATTTTAGGTTCTCTGATGGTTCTAATGGACGAAAAGATAATGCTAACCATTTTTCAGCACCTATGGCCGTCAATTGAGTGTTTGCTTTGAAAAGGAATTTTTGGATTGGTTTTCCTTTGGCAAATGGAAAAGCTTTATGTGCAATCAGATACTGATGTCCGATAACCCAATATTTTTGGGAAGGCCTGAAGATCAATTGATGGAGTCCTCCTAAAAGTTCATAAAAATTGAGGATCACGTCTGGTTGATGCTCTTCGATTAGTTTTTGGATAGTTTGTAAACTTTTGAAAAAGGTGGGTAGTTTTCCTAGATTTTTAAAGATGGTCTGGCTTAGAATGATTTTTTTCTGGTCTTTGTCGCATTCAAAGTTTGGACTTTCAAAAGTGAGTATTGGGCAATTAATTCCTTTCATAAAAAAGTCAGGAATCCTTCTTCTCTTGCTGCTACCCACTCCTACTGCGACCAATTCATGTCCCAATTCGTTAAGAATTTCTGCAAAACTTATGGCTTGGGTCATGTGACCTCTTCCTTCTCCTTGGACTAGAAATAAAAATTTCATAACTTTCTAATGCATTTGTTTGAAATCGGAATCCGGAGAAAAAGGCTTAAATGCCGCAATCTTGTAATTCTCTCTGGGGATTAATTTAGTGGCTTTAGCTATTTCATCAGTTTCTGGAGATTTCCTCTTAAAATCAATTTCATTATAATAAATCAACTGCCAATTGCCTTCATGGTCTTCAGCAAGTGCACTCATCGTCTCCACCCAATCTCCAGAATTGAGATATTCCACGCCATCAATAACTCTGTTTTCAGCTTTATGAATATGACCGCAAATGATTCCATCACAACCTTTTGATTGGGCAAACTTTGCTAGTTCTTTCTCAAAGTTATCGATATAGGAAACAGCCTTTTTTACTTTTCCTTTTACATATTGACTGAGGGAATAATAGGGGAGACCTTTTTTTCTTCTGTAATAATTCACCTGTCTATTGAGCCATAATAAAAAAGTATAGCCAATATCTCCTAAATAGGCTATCCATCTGAAATGTGAGGTTACAGAATCGAAAACGTCCCCATGTGTAATGAAATACTTTTTACCACAACTTTCATAAATCATATCCTGCTGAATGGATAGGTTACCAATGGTCAGCGGAAGAATTTGATCTAAAAAATCATCATGGTTTCCTCGTAAATAATAAACTTTTGTATTGTCTTGCTCAATCATCTTCAACATTCGATTGAAGAACCGAGTGTGTTTGCGCTTCCAAGAACCTGATTTTTTCAACTGCCAACCGTCAATGATATCTCCATTGAGAATGAGATTTTCGCAGGAATACAATTTCAAAAAGCGGGCGATTTCTTTAGCTTTGGAGCCTTTTGTTCCTAGATGTATGTCCGAGACAACAATGGTTTTGAATTGAGTTTTCAATGCTTCTAAGTTTGCATAAAGGTAATTTCCCAATATCAACTAATGATGAAAGTAATATTAATGAATAGCTATTATTTAAGGAGAGAGTGAGTTGTTTGTGAACTAGGTGTTATCAGCGTGTGAATCCACTGTTTCTTCAAACTTTTTTAAACGAATGTTTGGCTTATTACGTCTTTATTTCAAACTTGTAGTTCAAAGAATCGGTTAAGTATTAAAAGGGATAGCATGAAAGTTTTTAGAGTAGTTGCATTATTACTGTTAGCATGTTGCTTTGCGTGCAGTCAGGATGATAAGGAGCCAGAATTTAGTATTTTGGGCTATTGGAATCTTGCTGTGCTGGAAAATCCCCTGGAAGTAACCACCATGGATACGCCGACTTTCCAGGAACGCTATATTTTTAATGATGACGGGACTTTTATCAAGTTTTCCACCCGACTTGGAGGGGACTTAAGAAATGGGGAATTACCCTTGCAATCTTTTGGTAAATATGCCTTTATGGGTACTCCTGATGCTTCTTTGCAAGAGCTATTCCAAGTAGAATTGATTTACGAAACGAATCCTCAGATCGCAGGGTCTTGCTTGCCTGAGATGGAATTTTTGGTTTTTGACAACGCCAGAAAGTTAAAAAACTTGGCTTGGGCAGCTTGCGATGGTCCTGTATTGATTTATACACGGAAATGATTAGCCGTTAAATATCAATTTGAAGGTACTGCCTTTTCCAAGCTCAGATTTTACCTGAATATTTCCCTTATGTCTTCTGATGATTTGCTTTGATAAACTCAAGCCGATCCCTGAACCCTTCTTTTTTGTGGTGAAAAAAGGAATAAAGATTTTCGCCAATGCTTCTTCTTCAATTCCCTTTCCGGTATCTGAGATTTCCAAAATGATTTTGCCGTTTTCATCGATAAATGCTCCAAGCGTGAGTACTCGTGTTATCGACTCCTCCATTGCTTGAATGGCGTTTTGAATAAGATTGATCAAAACCTGTTCAATAAGCGTGGGGTCCGCAAATAAAATCAATTCCGATGGTTCTACTCGCTTTAAAACTTGAATTTGATTTCCTTCTAAAGTGTGCTGAAGAAGAGTGGTTAATTGATCGAATAGTAAGGAAAGTTGTATAGTCTGAAATTTAGGAGTAGGAATATGAGCTAAATTTCGGAAGTCTGATACAAAATTGATCAGACCCTCACTGCGTTTTTCAATGGTATTTAATGCCATTTGATAATCTTCCAACTCTGAAGTGCTTGCATCTTGCTCATGATCGAGTTTGGACTCAATATCTGACTTGATTGTGGATGCTAAGGAAGAAATAGGGGACATGCTGTTCATGATTTCATGGGTCAATACTTTGATAAGCCCCTGCCAGGCTTCCATTTCTTTTTCTTCCAGTTCACTTTGAATATTTTGAAGAGAAACTAATTTAAACTTATTCCCTCGCATGACGAGCTCAATGACATATACAGAGAGCTGAAGAATTCCATCAGGATGAGCAATTTTAATTAGTTCAGAGCCTCCTGTACGTAAGTTGCTAATTGCCTGATTGAGCTCCTTATTGATGTTTTCAATTTCACCGATGTGGTTGAGCTGTTCGATATTCAATAGTCTTTTGGCAGCAGTATTGATGATTTGAACCTTACCTGATTCATCGAAAGTCATCAATCCTATACTAAGATGCTGGAATACAGAGCGAAAATATTGGTAATTGGCTTCTTTTTCTGCTTGGTCTTCCTTCAACTTGGCTAGGATTGCATTAAATTCAATATGAAGGTCATCCGTTTCAGTTCCATCAAATTTGACGGGGTAGACGTTCGTATAATTATCTTGTTTGATATTATTCAGGAATAGACGAACCTTCTGAAAAGAGCTCTCGGCATATTTCATCAGGAAAATCACCTGAGCGATTACCACGATGATAAATAAAGATATGCCAAAGACACCTGCTCCGTTTGTGATGAAAAGGCTTAGGAAAAATATGGAGATGGCAAGTAAGACGATCCTGCCTAATAATCCGATTTTATAGTCCATATTTTTCTAGTCTTCTGTAGAGGGAGGCACGCGTCAATCCCAATTCTTTGGCAGCTTTGGAAATATTGCCTCCGTTTTTATCGATCACTTTTTGTATGGTGGTCTTTTCTACCTCATCCAAATTAAAGGTAGCCTGAGAAGGCATTCGGTCATTGACAGGCTTTGCGGAAAGGAAGAAGAAGTCCCTTGCATCCAGCTCGGTACCATCCGCCATGATGATTGCACGTTCGATGGCATGCTGCAATTCACGGATATTTCCAGGCCAGCTGTACCGTTGCAATAATTGCATAGCAGAGGCCGAAAAACCATCAAATTGTTTGCGGTACTTGTTGCAGTAAATTTTCAGAAAGTGATTGGCCAAGAGGGGAATATCATCTAATCGCTCTCGTAAAGGAGGAAGAAAGATTTCTACCGTATTGATTCTGTACAATAAATCCTGACGGAAGGAATTGTCCAATACCATTTCGTGTAAGGGCATATTGGTTGCACAAATTAGTCGGATATCCACAGGAATAGACTTATTGGTTCCTATACGCGTTACCTCCCTTTTTTGGATTACTGTCAAAAGTTTGGACTGAAGGGGCATGCTTAAATTGCCGATTTCATCCAAAAATAGGGAGCCTTTGTCAGCAATTTCAAAACGTCCTGCCCGGTCTTCTTTGGCATCGGTAAAAGCTCCTCGCTTATGCCCGAATAATTCACTCTCAAATAAGGTTTCGGTAATGGCCCCCATATCAACACCTACAAATATCTCATCTTTTCTCAAGGAACGATCATGTATAGCACGGGCTATCAACTCCTTCCCCGTTCCATTTTCTCCCAGAATCAATACATTAGCATCTGTTTGTGCAACTTTGTCGATGATGGAAAAAATGTTTTTCATAGAGGCAGAAGTGCCTATGATATCTTCGTAAGGTTTCTTTAAATCAGATTGCAACTGCTTTTGTTTCTTAGAAAGTTTATCTACTTGATCATAACTTTCTTTCAAGCGACTCGCAGCAGTAAGTGTAGCTAATAACTTTTCATTCTGCCAAGGTTTAAGGATAAAGTCTGTGGCTCCTTCTTTCAATGCCTGCACAGCCATTTCCACATCTCCAAAAGCAGTAATCAGAATAACTACTGCCTGAGGATCGATTTCTTTGATTTTTTTCAACCAGAAAAAACCTTCCTTACCCGAAGTGGTATCTTCTGTAAAGTTCATGTCCAATAGGATGACATCATAGCTATTGTTACTGACCAAGAATGGAATTCTTCGAGGATCTTTTTCTATACTCACTTCTTTCGCATATTTTTTCAAAAGCATTTTAGCAGCGAATAGCAAATCCTCATTGTCATCTATGATAAGAATTTTACCTAGTTGGGTAGCGTCCATAACGTTCATCGTTTGTATTGATTCAAAGATATCATGACAAAATAATGCCAAAGACTAAAATCACAGCATACAGCCCAATATAGGTACTTTTCATGAAAGTTGTGTTCGATATCGAACAGTTATTTTTCAAATATGTACAGATTTGCCTTGTTTCCGTACATTTTTTTAGGTTATCATAAATCCGTACCTTTGACCTTTAACCAATAAAGTATTTTATGTCAATAGCAAGTAAAGGCGATTCTGTCAGTGTGCATTACACTGGGAGATTGCAAAATGGGACTGTATTTGATAGCTCTGCTAATAGAGAGCCATTATCTTTCACATTAGGTGATGGAAATATGATCAAAGGCTTTGATGCGGCAGTTCACGGAATGGAAATCGGACAAGAAATCACCGTGACTATTCCTTCAGTAGAAGCTTATGGAGAAAAAAGAGAGGATATGATGTTGGATATTCCATTGGATCAGGTTCCTCCACATATCAAACCTGAATTGGGCATGGAGCTATCCCTTCAAAACCAAGCAGGTCAGCCTGTACCAGTAAAGGTAGTACACATGGATGAGGCAAAAATCACATTGGATGCCAATCATCCTTTGGCAGGTGAAGATTTGATTTTTGATATTACCTTGGTATCTATCGGATAATATTTGAAAGGCCGCTGCTAGGGCGGTCTTTTTTATTCTTCTAGAATTCCTAGACTTTGCTGTATGTCATATATCCGCAATTGATTGTTGCCATAGCAAACCAAGTGTCTAGGTCCCATCATCACAGACATATTTTTCACTTCCTTGGGGAGTAGATAAGTTGACCGTTGCCCTGTTTGGAAATCCATCAATATCAAGTAATCTCCTTCAGTAAATACTAAGTTATTTTTCCAAAAAGACAGTTTTTGATCGATTATCATGTCATGTTTTCGGATGTAGTTTCCTTGATTATCAAATATGAAGATACCTTCGTCTTCTATATTCACAAATAACAGATTGCCATATTCCCGCATATCGGTAACAAAAAGGGCAGATTCACCCAAAATCAAATTCAAGGGCTGATGCTGAATTATGCGATTCCTTCTGTAATCAAATTGCTTGAGGGAAAGATCCGTCTCGTCCAACACCCAGATAATGTTGTTATTCCCCAAGGTGGCTACTTTAGCTAAAGAAATCAAATGACTTGGGATTCTATTTTCTGCGATGGGATTGATGAAGCGGTCAAGAATCCGGTATTCCTGAAGGTCTACTGAAAAAGTGAAAATATTTACTGTCCAAAAAGCTTCTAGGGTAGATACGCGCGCTTGTCTGGGAGGAGAAAAGTTATTAATCCACTCAGCTTTGTCTGCTTGATATTGGTATAGATTGCCTTCTAGGTCAACCACAAAAATAAAGCCTTGGTTATCCAAAGAAACTAAGTCCATTCGTGGAACATGAATGGCTGAAACAGGTTCCCATTCCACCTCTTGCGCATGACTAGGATGTAAAGGCAAGGCTAACAGTAAGCAGCAGATAAATATGAGAATTCTCAAGAGGAATATTTTTTTAATTCAAATGTTTCACCATCAAAAACACCATACGTGTACTGACTGACCCATTCTCCTAAGTTAATATATTTCCCCGTTTTCCCAACGGGCAGTTCGAGAGGGAGATGTCGATGTCCAAAAACAAAGTAGTCTAAAGGCTTGGAAGCATAAAGCTGTTTGGCATATTGCCATAGCCATTCATCCTCACCTTTAAAATCATTATCATCTTTGGCAATATTACTTGCACGGCTATTAGAGCTCCATTTAAGGGCGATTTTCACTCCTATATCTGGGTGTAACCATTTGAAAAGCCACTTACAAGCAGGATTAGTAAATACTTTCTTCAAGAGCTTGTAGGTGTTGTCACCGGGGCCTAATCCATCTCCATGGCCGATCAGAAATTGTTTTCCATGAATGTCAGCTTCTATTGGATGATGATGTACAGGTATACCCAACTCATTTATAAAATAGTCCTTCATCCAAAGGTCATGATTTCCTGTAAAGAAGCACACGGGAATGTTCTTATCTCTTAGATCTGCAATTTTCCCCAAGAAACGGATAAAACCTTTCGGTACCACTGTATCGTATTCAAACCAAAAGTCAAAAATATCTCCAACCAAAAAAATGGCAGCAGCTTCCTCTTCTATTTCATTCAACCAACGGATGATTTTCGCCTCTCTTGCTTTGCTGCCTTCTTTGGTAGGTGCTCCGAGGTGAAAATCGGATGCGAAAAAAACTTTTTTGTTGTGGAGGTTTATTTTCATGGATTTTAGAGATGCCCCAAATATACGCAAACATGTTTTTGAAATAAAAAAGCCTTCATTTCTGTGAAGGCTTTTTTGTATTTGTTATTAGAACCAATTATTTAGATTCCTCCTCATTCACTGGCTCAATTGGCTTTTCTGAAGTCTCAGAAGCAGACTTTTCCTGAGCGGCTGCGGCAGCAGCTTCTTTCGCATCAATCTTTTTTGTGAATGCTTCGTAAGTTGTCTCTTTACCGAAAGGTCTTTTACCAATCAATTTCTCCAAATCTGATTGGAATAGAATTTCTTTTTCTAAAAGCTCTTTGGCTAAAGTTTCTAATTCAGTTCTTCTACTTGACAATAATTCTTTGGTCCGTTCGTACGCTGCAGAAATTAATTTCCTAACCTCGGAATCTATGGTTTCAGCAGTAGTTTCAGAATAAGGTTTGGTCATTCTGTAGTCACTGGATTTGCTATCGTAGAAGGATACGTTTCCGATGATGTCGTTCATACCATACACAGAAACCATAGAATACGCCATTTTGGTTACCCTCTCCAAGTCACTCAAGGCACCCGTAGAGATTTTACCAAATACAATTTCTTCTGCTGCTCTACCACCTAAGGTCATACACATCTCATCCAAGAGCTGCTCTGTTTGGTAAAGAAACTGCTCCTTTGGTAAATACTGAGCATATCCCAAGGCTGCTACTCCTCTAGGTACAATACTCACTTTTACCAATGGGTCCGCATGCTCCAAGAACCATCCTGCTACTGCGTGTCCTGCTTCATGGTAAGCAACAATTTTCTTTTCCTCAGGGGAAATGATTTTATTCTTTTTCTCCAATCCTCCAATGACCCTGTCAACAGCATCTTGGAAGTCTTGCATATCTACTTCTGTTTTATTCCTTCTAGCAGCAATCAAAGCAGCTTCATTACAAACGTTAGCGATTTCAGCACCAGCAAAGCCTGGGGTTTGAGCAGCTAATTTTTTAGCGTCGATACTTGAATCTATTTTGATCGGTTTCAAGTGAACTTTGAAAATAGCTTCTCTACCTACGATATCCGGTTTATCGATACTGATTTGTCTGTCAAATCGACCGGGTCTTAATAAAGCGGAATCCAAAACATCAGGTCTGTTGGTTGCGGCTAGTACGATTACTCCTGTATCGGTACCGAATCCATCCATTTCTACCAATAGAGAGTTTAGGGTATTTTCTCGCTCATCATTGGATCCTGGCATTTGTCCTTTTCCTCTAGATCGTCCAATGGCATCAATCTCATCAATGAATATGATACAAGGGGCTTTTTCTTTCGCTTGCTTAAATAGGTCCCTTACTCTGGCAGCACCAACACCCACAAACATTTCCACGAAATCAGAACCTGATAGAGTAAAGAATGGAACACCCGCTTCACCCGCTACTGCTTTTGCAAGCAAGGTCTTCCCAGTTCCTGGAGGGCCTACAAGTAATGCTCCTTTAGGGATTTTACCTCCTAGTTTGGTGTATTTTGAAGGATTTTTCAAAAATTCAACGATTTCTTGAATCTCTTCTTTGGCCTCATCCAAGCCTGCCACATTGTCAAAGGTGATTTTGACTTTGTTTTCAGCATCAAATAGCTGTGCTTTGGATTTCCCTACATTGAAGATCTGACCTCCTGGGCCGCTGGGACCTGCCATTCTTCTCATCATCAACCAGAAGAAAACAAATAAAAGGATTAAGAAACCGAAGCTTGAAAACCAATTACTCCAATTTTGCTCATTTTTGACGCTGTAACCGATTCTTTGGTCTTCAGGCATACGGCTTTCAAGTTCTTCAAAGTCGGTAGCAAATTTTTCTGCGGTAGGTACTTCAATAGAATAATGAGGGCCTAAAGGATTAAAGAAAGGACTGCTCGTGTCAAGTTCTGTGCTGTATTTTTGATTTTGAAGGGAAGATTCCTTGAGGGAAATATCTACTCTGTTTTCATTTCGAATGATGGTAACTTTGGCTACATCATTGGCCAGATACATTTCTTCAAACTTGCTCTTGGTGATGTTGACCACCGTACTACGTTGATTAATAAACGTAATCCCAATCAACACAACAACAGCCGTGATGATCAACCAAAGTTGAAGATTTGGCTTCTGTGGAGGCTTCGGGACAAAACCTTTATTATTTTTATTTTCGCTCATGCTACTGTTATTTGTGCAAACTGTTGATAAAACGATTTTGGGCAGTTAAAGTTCATGAAAAAGATTTTTCAATCCGTGTGATTTTGGCATCTCCCCAGAGGTCTTCCAGTCCATAATATTCTCTTTTTTCTTTAAGGAAAATATGGGCTACCACATTCACATAATCAATCAATATCCATTGACGATTACTTTTTCCTTCCGATACTGCCGGCCATTCTTTACTAGCCTTGAAAACAAACTCTTCTATTGACTCTGAAATTGCTTCCAGTTGTGTATCTGAATTTCCAGAACAAATGACAAAAAAGTCTGTAAACGCATTTTTTACTCCTCTCAAGTCCATCAATACAATATTGCTGGCCTTTTTTTCTTCCATTCCCTGAATAATTACTTTGCTCAGCTCTTCTGCTGTCATAATTTAAAGTTTAACTTTGCTATTCGATTGGCTATTTTTAACCAAGCGATAAATATAGCCTGAATCCTATATAATTTAACTACTATTAATGTATAAAATCCTTGCCAATACAGTTTTTTTAGGGAAAGAAATCATTTATCTGACAGAGTGTCACTCCACCAATGAATATGCTCAACAACTACTGAAGCAAAAGGAAGCGGGCGAGGGCATGATCATTTTCACAGATATGCAGACAAAAGGGAAGGGACAACGAGGCAATCGTTGGTGGACAGAACCTGGAATGAATCTCACATTTTCCCTTATTTTGGAACCTAAATTTTTGCGCTCCAATCAGCAATTTGACTTAAATATGGTGGTCTGTTTATCTCTTTGGGAGCTTTTAAATCAATATGATGCTGATTTTGTGATCAAGTGGCCAAATGATATTATACATAAAAAGCATGGAAAAATTGCTGGAGTTTTAATAGAGAACTCATTACAGAGCCAATGGATGGAGTCTTCCGTCGTTGGTATTGGACTTAATGTCAATCAGGACATGCAGATAATACCGAGAGCTCTTTCTTTATTCAATTTGACAGGTGAGACCTATGATCTTTGGGTAATCTTAGAAAAATTGGTACAACGCATCGAATGGAACTATATTCGGCTTAAACGAGGAGAAATTAGATTGCTTAGAAATAGTTATCTAAAAAATTTATTGAACTATCAGCAGAAACAACTGTTTTCAGATGGAGAAGTATTTGAAGGGGTGATTATCGGAGTGGGAGAGGATGGTAAACTCTTGGTAGATAAGGCTGGAAGCATTCATGCTTACGGTTTCAAAGAAATTCAGTACCTCGGTTTGTAACTTTCGAATACGGATAAAAATGCGTAGTTTTGCGCTTTAATTTTGAAAATCAATTCATTAATCATATAATAAAGATATGTCTGAAATTAAATCTGACAAATTCATTCAGTACAAAGTGAAGGATATTTCACTTGCAGAGTGGGGAAGAAAAGAAATTACCTTGGCAGAAGCAGAAATGCCAGGATTGATGGCTTTGAGAGCGGAATATGGCCCATCTCAGCCATTGAAAGGAGCTAGAATTGCAGGATGCCTTCACATGACTATCCAAACGGCTGTTTTGATAGAAACGTTGGTAGCTTTAGGGGCTGAGGTTACTTGGTCTTCTTGCAATATTTTTTCTACACAAGATCATGCAGCAGCAGCAATTGCAGCAGCTGGGATTTCCGTATATGCTTGGAAAGGGATGACGGCTGAAGAGTTTGACTGGTGCATTGAACAGACCATTTTCTTCGGAGAAGACAGACAGCCTCTAAATATGATTTTGGATGATGGAGGTGACTTGACTAATATGGTATTGGACAACTATCCTGAGTTAGTTGCTGGTATCAAGGGTCTTTCAGAAGAAACTACCACAGGTGTACACAGATTGTACGAGCGTATGAAAAACGGTACGCTTCCAATGCCTGCTATCAATGTTAACGACTCTGTTACCAAATCCAAGTTTGATAACAAATACGGATGTAAAGAATCATTGGTAGACGCCATCAGAAGAGCTACCGATGTCATGATGGCAGGTAAAGTTGCTGTTGTGGCAGGTTATGGTGATGTTGGGAAAGGCTCTGCGGCCTCTTTAAGAGGTGCAGGTGCTCGTGTGATCGTGACTGAAATCGATCCAATCTGTGCATTGCAAGCTGCTATGGACGGTTTTGCAGTGAAAAGAATGGTTGATGCTGTGAAAGAGGCAGACATTGTGGTGACTGCAACCGGTAATAAAGATATTATCTCTGAAGTTCACTTCCGAGCCATGAAAGACAAAGCAATCGTATGTAACATCGGCCATTTTGACAATGAAATCGATATGGCTTGGTTGAACAAAAATTATGGACATACCAAGGATGTTATCAAACCTCAGGTTGATTTATATGAAATTGATGGAAAACAGATCATCATATTGGCTGAAGGGCGCTTGGTGAATCTAGGTTGTGCGACAGGTCATCCTTCTTTTGTGATGTCCAACAGTTTCACCAACCAAACCTTGGCTCAGTTGGAACTATGGATGAACACAGATAAATATGAGCCGGGAGTATATGTGCTTCCTAAGCATTTGGATGAAAAAGTTGCAGCATTGCATTTGGCGAAATTGGGAGTTGAATTAGATATCTTGTCTGATGATCAGGCTGCTTATATCGGAGTAACTCCGGAAGGACCGTTTAAGCCAGAGTATTACAGATATTAATCTATCGAAAATAAAGTTTTAGGCCTTGAAATCACTTTCAAGGCCTTTTTTGTTGCTACAGACTGAAAACCAGCACCCTTCCATCCGAAAGAGACACATTGACTCGGCTTACACAGGTTTCCACGAATTCAAAGACCATATTATGATTGACGGCGGGGCTATTTTGACCTCTAGAAATGGTCCAACGCTCTACTCCTTGCTGTGACAGAATATGACCCGCCTGCAAACAACTCACCAAATATTGTCGAGGGGTAGTTTGCTCCATAATGAAGTTCCTACCAACCGTATTAATGCCTGTCAATTGTCCGGTACTCGTGAACCCCAATAGCTCTCTGTTACTTAATTGTAACTGATGGGAAAATGTACCTGAAATGCGAGAATTGGAGCCACGGGCATTAGTGAGTTGTATACTTTCAAAGCTTTCCTGAATGGAATTTGGACTTCCATTTCTTGTAGTCAAGAATGTCCGTTCTCCATTTAATATCAGGTTTTTGAAAGAGTATTGATCATAGCTTAAAATTCGGCGTGATTCAGTTGGTGTGTTTCTTGTAAAATCTATGACAATCGTACCTTTTCTATCGAGCTTCCTACTGTCACAGGTAGGATTAGTTTCAAAAGTCAATTTCACTTGACTAGTTTCCAGATCTACCGAAAGCGTTGGACAACCAGGTAAAAGTAAACTATCTCTTTTGGCTACTCTGTAGTCTTCTAAAGTTAACAGTGCAAAATATAAGCTTTCTTCGAAGGCCAAAGAGATATTGAATAGTTCGGTTGCCTCTACCTGTAAATCAGTACTCAGCGTGCGTTCTACATCAGAATCGCAGGCCCATAAGGTCAGAAGTCCAACTAACAGTGCGCTAAAATTTTTCATAGAAGTGGAAATGATTGTAAAGCTAGATTCTTTTTGATGATTTTGAAAATGAAAAAAAAGTATGCATGCATACTTTTTTTTCATTAACTGAATTTCTATCTTCAACGACAAAATAACCTACTAACGATATGATACATACAGAAGGCATGCTGAAAGAGGGTGCATTAAAAGGTAAGAATATACTCATTACTGGTGGTGGAACTGGTTTAGGCAAGTCCATGGGAATTTATTTTTCCAAACTTGGTGCCAATTTGATCATTACGAGTCGCAAATTAGATGTCTTGCAGGCTACTGCTACTGAAATTCAACAAATGACAAGAGGGAAAGTGCTACCTGTTGCTTGCGATGTTCGTGATATTGAGCAGGTTGAAGCTTTATTTGATGAAGCAGACTCTATGTTTGGTTGCGTAGATGTCGTCTTAAATAATGCAGCCGGGAACTTTATCAGTCCCACCGAAAGACTTTCTTCTAATGCTTTCAATACCGTTATTGATATTGTATTAAAGGGTACGTCAAATGTGACGCTTACTGCTGGTAAACGATGGATTGCGGCTAAGCAAAAGGGTACATTTTTGAATATTGTTACTACTTATGCATGGACGGGTTCCGGTTATGTTGTTCCATCTGCAGCTGCAAAAGCGGGGGTTTTAGCAATGACTCGTTCCTTGGCTGTAGAGTGGGCCAAATATGGTATCCGCAGTAATGCTATCGCACCTGGCCCATTTCCTACCGAAGGAGCTTGGAGTAGATTACTTCCGGGAGATTTGGTGAAAAAATTTGATCCTGCCAAGAAAGTACCCGTAGGTAGAGTGGGCGAGCATCAGGAATTAGCCAATTTGGCAGCCTATCTGGTTTCCGATTTCTCTGCTTATGTCAACGGGGAAGTGGTGACGATTGATGGAGGTGAATGGTTGATGGGAGCAGGTGAATTCAATAATCTAGACTTGATACCACAGGAAATGTGGGATATGCTGGAGGCATCTCGCGGAAAAAAGGGATGAGCCCCAAAATCCTTTGGGGCTATCTAAGAGCCAAATGGAAGATTAGAAATTTGTAAGTAATTGTCCTCAGAACTATTGTTCAAAAACATATTCTGAGGACAGTTTTTTTATAAGCTAGCTACCCAATAATAAAGGGGTAACCCTATGGTGATATTCAGCGGGAAAGTTACTGCCAAAGCCATAGGTAAGAAAATCCCTGGATTTGCTTTAGGTACGGCAATTTTCATCGCTGCCGGTACGGCAATGTAAGAGGCAGAAGCAGCTAAAATAGCAAACATAAAACGGTCACCTGTACTGGAAGTCACAAGCTGGCTCGCATAAGCTACTATGATGCCATTAATTAAGGGGACGATTAATGCGAAGAAGGTAGTGAACTTACCAGAAGCAATAAAGTCCTTCAGTTTTTTCCCGCTAGTAATCCCCATATCCAATAGGAAAATCGCCAAGAAACCTTTGAAGAGGTCCGTTGTAAACGGCTCGATTCCCCTGGCTTCCTGCTCACTGGCTAATAAACCAATCACCAAGCTACCAAGAATCAATAAAACAGAACCGTTGGTGAATGCATGTCCTGCCACGTGTTTGAGTTTGGTGTTACTGCCTTCCCCATATTTTCTGATCAATAAAACCCCTAGAATAATAGCAGGTGCCTCCATCAAAGCCATGATGGCCACCATGTAACCACTGAAGCTTTGCTGCTGTATTTCCAAGAAAGAAACTGCTGTCACAAATGTGACCGCAGAAACAGAACCATAGGCTGCCGCTATCGCTCCTGCATTTTCTACACTAAATCGCTTCTTCAGTATAAAAAAAGTGTAAAGTGGAATCACTAAGGCTGTAACTATCCCAAATAATACAGCCCAAATAATGGACATGCTAAATTCGCTATGAGCTAATTCTTGTCCCCCCTTGAATCCAATGGCAAACAAGAGGTACAAGGAAATGAATTTGGATGAGTTGGGGGGTATTTCCAGATCGCTTTTGACCCGGACTGCAATAATCCCCAAAACGAAGAATAGAAATGCTGGATTCGTAAAATTGTCTATTAATAATTGAAGATCCATAGGTTTAGAAGAGAGATGAAGTTCATTAATATTTCTTGCCTAAAAACCTTAGTCAAGAAACTTTTCGCAAGTTAAGTATGTATAATACATATATTTTTATTTATCCGAGAAAAATCTATCATAAAGAACTCTTATGAATTATACTTTGCATCAGTTACAGATATTTATGAAAGTTGTACAACGTGAAAGCATTACCAAGGCTGCGGAGGATTTGCATCTTTCTCAACCGGCTGTTTCTGTGCAACTTAAAAATTTTCAAGATCAATTTGAGATTCCTTTGACAGAGGTGGTAGGAAGGAAGTTGTATGTTACTGATTTTGGAAAAGAAATAGCTGATTATGCCCAAAAGATTTTAGAACAGATCGATGTGATTCAATCCCGTACGGCAGTTTACAAAGGAAGATTGGCGGGTAAATTGAAAATATCGGTAGTGTCTACGGGAAAATATGTGATTCCGTATTTTTTATCAGAGTTTCTGAGAAGAAATCCTGATGTAGATTTGAAATTGGATGTGACTAATAAGGCGATGGTGATCAATAGCTTGGATGACAATGAGATTGATTTTGCCTTGGTTTCCATATTGCCGGAAGCTTTTCAGGTGGAGCGTGTTCCCTTGATGGAAAATAATTTATACTTGGTGGCAGGGAAGGATTTTCAACTGAGTACGGGAACTTTAGATCCGCATATGCTGGAGAAAATGGTATTGATTTTTCGAGAAGCAGGCTCTGGAACGCGATTGGTGATGGAGCGCTTTCTGAAAGACCACGATATTCATGTGCAACGGAAGTTGGAACTTACATCCAATGAAGCCGTCAAACAAGCAGTTTTGGCAGGCTTAGGATGTTCGATTATGCCCCTGATTGGGATTAAAAATGAATTAAGAAATGGAGATTTGAAAATTATTCCTATCAAAGGTTTACCAATTGTAACCGATTGGCATTTGATTCATTTGAAGAATAAGCGCTTTTCGCCGGTTGCATTAGCCTTTTTGGATTTTATAATTCAAAACAAGGAACAAATCATCGATGAGCATTTTCAGTGGTATAGACATTTCAAATAATGACGGTATCACATTAGATACCGTCAAATAACTCGAAACTTTCCAAGTATTCAGGCACAACTGTGTTCCATTGCATTTCGTCCTTGAGTTTCTCCGAAAGTACTCGAGAGGCCTCTTCCTCCCCATGTACTAGAAATGTAACTTTAGGCTTGCTGACAAAACCCTCACACCATTCTATCAATTCATTTTGATCTGCATGTGCAGACATTCCGTCAATATAATAAATTGATGCTTTTACTGGTACTTCTATTCCATACATTCGGGAAGTAGTATCTCCATCCAAAAGTTTTCTTCCTCGAGTCCCTTCCGCCTGATAACCCACAAAGATGAAGCTATCCTGCTCGTTGGGTAGCCTATTGTATAAATGATGTACAATCCTACCTCCAGTAGCCATGCCACTAGCAGAAATAATGATAGCATCTCCTCGGATTTGATTGAGAGAAATAGACGCCTCTTGAGAACTATAATAGTGTAAAAGCTTGTGAAAAAATGGGTTTGCTCCTGATTCTTCAATCATGGCGCCTAATCTATGATAGTGAGCAAACTCTTTATACAGTTTGGTTACATCGATAGCCATTGGGCTGTCCACATAGATAGGAATGGAAGGGATTTTCTCTTTTTGAATCAGGTAATGCAGGTAATACAAAATGAGCTGCGTACGTCCTACTGCAAAAGCAGGTATGATGGAGACTCCTCCTTTGCGATAAGTTTCCCGAATTGCTCTTGCTAATTCGTCTTCCGGTCTATGATTTTTTTGTAGCCGGTTGCCATAGGTAGATTCTAGAATCAGTACATCCGCAAAAGGTACTCTGCACGGAGGATTGAAAAGAGGGTCTTGATACCTTCCTAAATCGCCTGAGAATACGATTTTTTTTTCTTGATTTTTTCCCTGAATGGTGATTTTTAGAATCGCTGCCCCTAAAATATGACCAGCCGGGAAGAAGGTTATTTTTACATTAGGGAAAATCTGTGTACGTTCTTCCATTTCCACACCTTGGAGAAGCGGAAAGACCCGCTCCGCATCTTCTGCTTTATAGAGTGGTTCCGGTTTTTGGTGTCTAGAATATCCTTTTTTCTGGGCAAAAGACGCTTCTTCTTCTTGTAACTTACCTGAGTCTAGTAGTAAAATTTTTGTTAATTCAATGGTCGGCTTAGTACAGTAGATTGGACCTTTGAATCCTTCTTTGACAAATTTCGGTAAGTAACCCGTATGGTCTATATGGGCATGTGTAAGAACCACAGCGTCAATTTCCGATGGGCTTATAGGAAATGAATCCCAGTTTCTATTTCGTAATTCCTTTAATCCTTGAAAAAGACCACAATCAATCAGTATTTTAGTATGGTCGATTTCTAAAAGATATCGAGAGCCGGTTACTGTTTTGGCACCGCCCAAAAATTTAATTTTTACTTTCATGGTCTGGGTTTACTTGTTTAGCCAAGTTAGTTGAAAAAAATTGAAATTATAGAGTCTTCCATAAAAGAAAACGCCTTTTTCTTGGAGTAGAAAATGGCGTTTCTTTTATAATTACAGAATTAATCTTTTGTTAAAAATGGATATTTTTCCTTGAATTTAGCAATGGAAACACTATCAGCTGAGGTTAGCCGTGCATTACTATCACAGGTGATGCAGAGTAATCCGCGTTCGTTGAAGACAAAATAATTGTCTGGGGATAAATCCCGGACTTTGTACCCATTTTTATACAAGGTATTTCGAATGATAGGAGCAAGGGAAGGGTCCATGATAAAGGCTTTATCATAAGGGATTTCCAAGCTCATTTGAAGCTTCTGGGCTCTAAAGACTGCCAACTCACTTAGATTCCAGTATGTCGGCAAGGTAAGTATGGAGTCCTGAAATTGATAATTGTACTGTATAGACTTTGCATGCGTACGGGCATCTTCTTTGTTCTTACCTCTTGCTTTGTAGTCCATAATAAGCGTGGTTTGGTCGGAAGGGACTCCCTTAAGTTGGATAGTAACCCCTTCCAAAAAGCCATCTTCTGTCCATCCATCTGCGCCTTTCAAAACAAGGACATTGTTGGTAGAATTAATTGGATGAGACTCCTGATGTGTGACTTCTGTGCTAAAGTTTTTCAAAACTTTTGGTACTTGGAAAACACTCAGACCTAAAGAAATTAGCCACAGTCCTAATAAAACCAATCCATAATGTCCTTTAATGATATTTCTTTTAGCTAATACGGATACTCCAAGGAGGACAATTACCAAACCAGGAATAGCTATCAAACTTGCCACTGCAATGGCTAGCCAAGAAGGTGCAATATCTGTAATCCATTCCATTGGGATATCTCCCAAATTCACACCATTACCTAAGACTGTTTCAGGAAGTACGGCAAAGTAAACCCCCAACATCAGGATTGGTGTTAACATCAGAATCAAGCCAAAGAGAAAGACAAAAATCCCGAATAAGATGCGGAAAATAGCAAGGATTACCATGCCAATTGGTCCTAAAGCCTCCCCTAAACCATTAATGACCTTTCCAAGAAACCTAAATGGTGCTAGAAGCACTTTTTTCCCTGGACTTTCTTCAGTTACTACTCCTGGATTCATATTTTCTTTGATCGTATAATCGATATTATCCAAGGTGATTGCCCCTCCCTTCATCTGAATTCGTTGGGTAATAGATGTAGCTTGAGGAGTGATGATCCAAAGAATAATGTAAATGACTAATCCCGAACCTCCCGCAAATATCAAGGCTATGAAAATCAATCGTGCCCAAATCACTTCGATTCCAAAGTAGGCAGCCACCCCTGAAGCTACCCCTCCTAAGGTTCTATCGTCTGGATTTCGGTAGAGTTTTTTGACATTTTTATCTTCTGGCTCTTCAAAGGATGTTGGTAGCATGATCCACATGACCACATATGCAAGTACTGCCCAAATCCCAATGGAGAATCCAATTTTCATATTCCAAGGAAGTATGTCCCAATCTGGATTGAAGTTTAACTTACCGCTGAAAAACAATAAGATTGCGACTAATCGTACCCAAAGTGCATCAATCGCCAAGTAGTGAGCAATTCCGGCACAAACTCCTCCAAGGATTTTCCTGCTCTCGAGTCGGGTCAATTTTTTATACCCTTTGCCATTATTCTCAGGCGGTGTTACATACTTGTAAAAATCTTGTTGGGTATCATACCTTTCTTCCTTGTCCTGATCTTCTGACAAATCGGCTTCAGCAGCTTTGAAGTCTGCAATGGTCCCCATTTTTTCTATCAGGGCCGTGACATTTTCCTCCGTTATTACCTGTTTGTTGTTTTTTAGGTTTGAAAGGAATATTTCTGCAATACGGTTTTCTATATCGGCAATAATCTCTTGGTTGTCTGTGTAGGCTGAGAAGTGCTTGTTGATGGAGTCCAAATACTTTTTCAGCGTGCTGTACCCATCTTCCTCGATATGAAAGAGTATGCCACTGATGTTGATACTAAGTGTCTTTTTCATAGTGCTGGGTGTTTAGATGTGATGTAAGCAAGTGATGATACGAGTGATTGCCATGTTTCTTGAAGCTTTTTTAAGGACTCCAATCCTTCGTCCGTTAAAGAGTAGTACTTCCTAGGAGGTCCTGGTTCTGTAGCATCAGATCGGACATGTACCAAATTTGCTTTTCTGAACTTGTAAAGCAGCGGGTATAATGTTCCCTCTGCTAAAATTAGTTCAGCATCTTTTAGCTCTTCAAGCATATCAGAGGTATACACCTCTCCTCTGGATAAGATTTCTAAGGTGCAGAGCTCCAGAATTTTTCTGCGTAGTTGGGTGATTGAAGTGTTCATATCTGTTGGTTTCTTTTTCATTCAAGGGCAGATTGAGCGGATTTTCCGTCTCTCTCTGTCTGATATGAGAGAAAAATTATACCAAAACTTTTTTTATGACTTCATCAATACCTTCTCAAGTATTCAATTATTGGGCAGATGACTTATATTTCTCCCAAATTAGCTCAAATTTAAAGATTTACCCAAGGGCAGTTCGGTAGAATCATGCGAGAAAAAAATCTACCCCAAAAAATATTTGTGTACAAACTGCCAGAGAATTCAAAAAATTGGACAGTTAATTGACCGATTTCGTACACATTATTAAAATATTTTTGCGAAAAATTGGATTCTTATCTTTTTGTTTCTCATTTATTTTTACTTTGCATAGGAGAATTTCAAGTTGTACATGTCCAGATCGGGGCTCCTTTTATTTCACCTTTTCTTCCTATTGGTAGGAGGATTGTATGCTCAAACTATCGCCCCCAAATATTCTAATGAATTTTTGAATATTGGAGTAGGTGCTCGTGCCCTAGCTATGGGGGGGGCACAGGTATCTTCCGTACGGGATGTTACTGCTGCTTTTTGGAATCCTGCAGGTTTATTGGGGATTAAAAATAAGCACGAGTTTACCTTGATGCATGCGGAGTACTTTGCAGGGATTGCAAAGTTTGACTATCTCGGGTACAGCACGAGTTTGGATTATGATAATCAGATCGCCGTTTCCTTAATCCGTTTTGGTGTAGACGATATACCGGATACTCGCTTCCTTTATGATGCGAATGGCGCCCTAAATTATAACAACATTCAGTTTTTTAATGCTGCAGATTATGCTTTGCTGTTATCGTTTGCCAAGGATGTCAGCGATGAATTCAAGTTTGGGGTCAACGCCAAAATCATTCATAGAAATGTAGGAAGATTTGCCCAAGCTTGGGGCTTTGGGATGGATCTAGGTGGGATTTATTTATTAGACGATTGGAGATTTGGGGTAATGTTGAAGGATGTTACGAGTACTTTCAATGCCTGGTTTCACAATGCCGATATGGTGAGAGATATTTATTCTCAAACGAATAATGAAATCCCTGTCAATTCCATTGAGCTCACCTTACCAAGGGCGATCTTTTCGGTCACAAGAGATGTACAGATTACAGATGAAATCGGTGTTCAGGGAGTAATTGATTTAGATTTTACCTTTGACGGACGAAGAAATACAGTTTTAAGGACAAGTTTGGTTTCCTTTGATCCTAGAATGGGTTTTGAGGTAAATTACAGCAATAAGTTTTTCCTTAGAGGTGGAGGAAGTAATGTGCAGCGCATCAAGGATTTTGATGGCTCGTTTTACACGTCATGGAAGCCAAGTTTTGGATTGGGTGTTTTTCTGAGTGAAAAGTTTTTTATTGATTATGCCCTTTCCGATATTGGAGGAATCTCACAGACACCCTATTCTCATATCGTATCAGTAAAAGTTAGCTTGAAAGAACTGGATGGGCGCTACAGAATCAATAAAGGTTGGAAAGATTAACATATGAGCAGAAAGTTTGTCATAGCGTTTGTATTCGGATGGTTGCTGTCGCAGGTGCTAGTAGCGCAAAGTGATTGGATTGATTTTTCCAAAACATATTATAAAATCCCCACTTCGAGTGACGGAATTCATCGGATCAATTTTGCAGCCTTAGCTTCAGCAGGGATTAATCCATCTGTCATCAATCCCAACCATATCCGCATGTATTTCCGTGGGGAAGAGGTTGCTATTCACATTGAGGGTAGTCAGGATGGTTCTTTTGATCCTACCGATTACATAGATTTTTTCGGTCGCAGGAATGATGGAACCCTGGATGCAAAGCTCTACAGAGACCCAAATCATGTAGGGAATATTGCTTATAATACCCATAATGATTCCACAGCATTTTATTTAGCGGTAACTCCGGGTGTGAATGGGCGTAGGATGCCTCAACGCCCTCAGCCTGCTCCTACTACTCCTACCTTGACGAGTTATCAAGATGAGTACTTTCAAGTATTTGCAGCACAATACAACTTGGGTAGAGTGTATAACCCTGGCGTGAGAGTTGCGGAGTTTGAAGAAGGACAAGGCTGGATGAGTGCTCCTATCACTAGAACTGCCCCTTTAAATCTCAATTTGACAGATTTGGGGCAAATACCTGAATCGGGCAGGGCAATTTTAGAGATTGGACTCACTGGGCGTTCTGAAAACCCACACGTATCCGTGATCAGTGTAGGACCAACTTTAGGGAATTTGCGGGAAGTTGGAAGATTTGAATATGTGGATTTTCAAGCTATAAACCGAACTATAGAAATCAGCGCCAGTGATTTTGATCGAAATGGTGTACTTCGGGTGCAGATAGCGAGTCAGGGTCCTCAAGGTACAGACAACGTTTCCATCGCTTACATCCGTGTGACTTATCCAAAAAATGTGGTTTCAGGAGAACGTGCACGGGAATATATCATTACTGAACAAGGAGATGGGGCGGTTGAATTGTCCCAGATGTTGGGGAATTATTATGCATACGATGTAGCTGACCCATTAAATCCTGAGCGTATAGCTATTCGTAGAGAGGGGCAGACGATTCGTCTACAGGCACAGTCTCCCTCTAAATCCAGTAAAATTTTGTTGCAAAGTGCGGCGGATATAGTCCCGGTAGGTACGTTGATACCAACTCGTTTTAGAGATTTTTTATCAAGACCAGCAGATTACATTTTGCTAACACACCGTTCGCTTCGTAGGCCAACACAGACCTACGCTGATCCTGTAGTTGCCTATGCAGCACACCGGGCATCCCCAGCAGGTGGCAGCTATGACACCTTGATTGTCAATGTGGATGAATTATACGATCAGTTTACATTTGGAGAGAAAACCCCTTTGGCAATCTTCAAATTCCTCAGAGAATATTATCCTCGACATAAACCAGAACACCTTCTATTGGTTGGTAGATCGGTTGGGATTTTTGCAACTGCCCGGGAGGGAAATACCAACTTTTTCTATCGTCAGCGCCCGTCTATTTTCAGTTTTCAGGATATGATCCCTCCAGCAGGGTATCCTTATGCTGATAATAATTATTCTATGGGTCTAAACCCTGCGGATCCTTATGTGGGAGAGGTAGCTATTGGACGATTACCTGTTCGTAATTCCCAACAAGTGGCGGATTATCTGGATAAAATAAAAGAGAAGGATGCCTTAGGACACAATGCTTCCTGGCTCAAAGAAATTGTACATTTGAGTGGAGGGATCAGTGCCTTTGAGTTGCAGCGATTTTTCAACTTCCTGAATGGATTTAAAGACATTGCCGAGGATAAATATTTGGGTGGTAATGTAACTACTTACAGAAAGCGCTCAAATTCGACCATTGAATTGATCGACATCTCTGGTGACGTAAACAAAGGAGTAGGTTTGATTACTTTCTTTGGTCATGGAGCACCTACTGTGATCGATATTGAAATTGGGTTTGCCTCAGATCCTACGGTCGGCTACAATAACCAAGGGAAGTATCCAGTTTTACTCTTGAATGGCTGTGATGCAGGGAATGCTTTTGGTAATGCCTATACCTTCGGTGAGGATTGGATTGTTACACCTAAGAAAGGAGCATCCAATTTCTTAGCGCATGCCAGTTTAGGGGTGGATGTATTTTTGCGTAGGTATTCAGAAACTTTTTATACAAAAGCATTTGCCGATTCTACGATGATTCATAGACCAATTGGTATTGTAAAAAGAGAGACTGAACGAATATTTTACAGACAATTTGGAACTTCGGCAGTGAATCGCTCCCATGGAGAACAGTTGGTGATGTTGGGAGACCCAGCTGTTCGAATGTTTCCGGCAAATAAGGCAGACTATTCCGTGGAAGAATCAGAAGTTTTTTTAGGCGCATTTGAAGGAGATCAGTTTAATGCATTATCAGATTCCCTGGAGCTGAAGTTTGTTTTGAGAAATCTAGGCATCGTCAATACGGATTCTGTAAATTTTAAAATCAGTAGACGTCTTCCAGATGGAACAGATATTACTTATCCATTAAAGAAAATTGCTGGCGTATTCCGAAAAGATACGATAAGTTTTGCTGTTCCGAATACTGGTATACCAGCTTTTGGTGAAAATACATTCAGCATAGAAATCAATACCGATCGTGCTATTCCTGAAATGACATTCATGAATAATTCGATCACCGTCAGTCGTTTTATTCCTTTAAGCGGTACTATTCATTTGTTGCCAAGTTCTTTTGGAATTGTCAATGAACGGGAAGTAGAATTGATTGCCCAGATACCTGGAAAATCCATTGATCAGCGAACGATCGTAGTACAGATTGATACATCTCCTACATTTAATAGCTCCAACCGTCGGGAGAATAGGATTACGACTACCAATATTTTGAGTTGGAAACTGGACTTGTTCCAAAATATACAAGCGAGAGACTCTTTGACTTTCTTTTGGCGAACGCGATTCCTTCAGCCGCGTGATGGAGAAAGCAATGAATGGACAAGCAGTAGTTTCTCTTACATTCGAAATGGCCCGGAAGGCTGGACGCAGCGAGAAGTTGCCGAATTACAGACCAATATCTTGGATAATGTGGTCTTTGACGCCAACCAACGTAGATGGAATTATCAGACCAATTCTTTAGATATTGGGGTATTTACCTTTGGTAATCAGGCGGACTCGCTTACATTTAGAAATACCCAATTTTATCTAGATGGGGTACCGTACATTATAGATAATGTCAATAATGCCAACTCTCGTCTATGTCCCGATGGTTCCCTTGGACTAGTAGCATTTGAGCAAAAGTCTTTGACACCCTATCTAGTGATTCCTGTTCCTGGGTTTGATATATTAGATGGTCGTAGTTGTGGGAGGGTGCCTCAGGTGATTCAAAGTATCCGGAATGCTCAAATCAGCAATCCGGGACAAACCTTCTTGATTGATTACATCAATGGGTTGAGGGATGGAGATTTTGTGGTGATTTTCTCCGTTGGTAATGTCAATTATGAACAATGGCCAGATATTGCTTTTCAAAAATTGAGAGAAGTAGGAGCGAATGAGGCCGTTTTGAGAAACCTGAAAAATGGGGATCCATACATTCTCTATGGACAAAAAGGGATGAGCCCTGGAGAGGCAATTGAAATAGTAGCACAACGAGGAATAGAATTGGAAACGAATGAGCAAATCATTGAGTTTGAAACCTCAGTTGAAGGATATTTTACATCAGGCTCTATTATAACTCCTCGAATCGGACCGGCATCTGATTGGAAACTATTTTTTAACCGTATCAATCGCAGAGATTGGTTTAATGAAGAACTCTCCCATTTCGATGTAATTGGCGTGAGGGCTTCGGGTGAAGAACAGGTGCTTCTATCCAATGTCAATGAAAGTTTAGCAGATTTGAGCTTGATTAATCCAGCTACGTATCCATTCTTACGCTTGCGATATGCCATGGATGACCCTAATTCCACCGCACCATCTCAATTGAATAAATGGCAGGTGAACTTTACGGGCGTACCCGAGGGTGTATTGCTGTTTAAAAATAGAGATGAAAAAATCACCCTCCAAGAAGGGCAGGAGGCTGTATTGAAGTTTGAGTTTTTGAATATTTCTAAATATGATTTCTTAGACTCTATTCAGGTAGATTGGAAAATTAGGAATACTACCTCGAGAGCAGTCCAGAATTTTACACGGAAGTTTCCTGCTTTGAAGGCAGGAGAAAAATTTGAATTTGATTTACTATTTAATTCTATTGGGAGACCTGGAGAAAATGAAATTGAGGTCTTTGCCAATCCAAGAATTCAAATGGAACAGACTTTCCGTAATAACTTGATTGATCTTGGCGAGTATATCACGGTAATACCTGATAATACAACGGCTATCTTGGATGTGAGTTTTGATGGAGTGTATATCATGGATGGCGATATCGTATCCCCTTCCGTCATGATCACCACTTTACTTAAAAATGAACAAAGCTTGATTTTGAAAAGGGATACCGTTGGTCTAGAAATGTTCTTACGTAAGCAATGTGAAGGTTGCCAGTTTGCCAGAATAAACTTCTCAGATCCTCGAGTTTTCTGGACAGAAGCTACAGAAAATTCTGGTTTTAGAATTGAAATGCGACCTGGGCCATTGGAAGACGGCATATATACCCTACGAGTGGTTACCGAAGATTTAGGTGTAGATAGACCGTACGAGATCAATTTTGAAGTCATTAATGAAGCTACTATTACCAATTTCTATCCTTATCCTAATCCATTCAGTACCAGTGTACGCTTTGTATTTACAGTTACGGGGAATGAGGTGCCTGATCAAATCAAAATCCAAATTATGACAGTAACAGGAAGGGTGGTCCGGGAGATTTTACAGGATGAATTGGGGCCACTTCGAATTGGTAATAACCTGACCGAATATGCTTGGGATGGCCGGGATGAGTTTGGTGACCAATTGGCAAATGGCGTGTACATCTACCGAGTATTGGTTCGTAAAAATGGAGCTTTTGTAGAATTGAGAAATACTGCCGGAGACAGGGCCTTTAGGCAAGGATATGGCAAAATGTATTTATTACGATAAGCTAGTCTAGTCTTTGGAGCGGATTACTTTCCAGATTCCCCAGGTACTCACGACTAGGAATCCAATAAAAATCCAAACTTTTAATGTGTCATCCCCTTGATTGATGGCATCGTAAAGGTCATTAGCAATGGTGCCTGTGTAAAAAGCTATTAAGGTGCGGGGCAACATGCCGATTGTCCCCCAAATAAGTAACTTCTTCCATCCAGTTTGGAGAAATGCAAATAGGAGATTGGATAAGGCAAAAGGGATTACTGGACTTATTCGTATGAAAAAAATTAATTGAGGGATGCTATGAGAGCGTTCTTCAATAGCTGTTCCTACTTTGGGATAGCGCTTGATTAGAAAAACCAATCCACCTTTGGTTACCATTTGACCCCAAAAATAGCCTAGGAGCGATGCTGCTGCATAGGAAGCTACCAATAAAGGGAAGATTTTCCAACCAAAAAGAAAACCTGAAAATACAGCAACCATTGTAGTAGGTAGCAAGGCAAGTCCCATTAGGAATGTAAGACATAAACAGGTAATCAAGAGGGAAAAAGGATTCAGCCATGGGAATTCCGTTATGTAGTTGCTCCTTGTCAAGACCAATGGTGTAGCTATTAAGGTCCCCAAACTTGGCATGATACTGACCCATAGGAACGCAAGACTCAAAAACAAATTCTCTTGGATGCCAGTTTTAAATTCCTTGATAATACTTCTCATTTTTGTCATCTTTGAGCTGCCAAGACGCAAGAAAATAAAAAAAAAAGAAGTAACCCCATAAACTTTTACAGTTGATTTATGAAATTCGGAACAAAAACCATACATGCTGGTGTAGAGCCAGATCCAAGTACAGGTGCGATCATGACTCCAATCTTTCAAACATCCACCTATGTACAGCGTTCTCCGGGAGATCATCAGGGTTATGAATATTCCAGAACCCATAATCCTACGCGTACAGCTTTGCAGAATAATTTGGCAGCCTTGGAAAATGGTAAATATGGTCTTTGTTTTTCCTCGGGTTTAGGAGCGATTGATGCGATTATCAAATTGTTGAATCCAGGGGATGAAGTAATCTCCACGAGTGATTTGTACGGTGGTTCTTACCGAATTTTCACTAAGGTTTTCCAGCGCTATGGAATCAAATTCCATTTCGTTTCCATGGAAGATCCTTCTTCTATTAAGGCTTCCATCAATGAAAACACCAAGCTGATTTGGGCAGAGACCCCTACTAATCCCATGATGAATATTGTGGATATCAGCAAAATTGCAGCCATAGCTAAAAAGCATGGAGTGTTGTTAGCTGTAGATAATACCTTTGCTACTCCATTTTTACAGAATCCGTTAGATTTAGGTGCTGATATCGTCATGCATTCAGTTACCAAGTATTTGGCAGGCCATTCGGATGTAGTTATGGGTGCGGTCATTGTCAATGACGATGAATTGGCAAAACGATTGGCCTTTATCCAAAATGCCTGTGGTGCAATCCCAGGGCCTCAGGATTGTTTCTTAGTATTGAGAGGTATTAAGACCTTGCATATCCGTATGGAGCGCCACTGTCAAAATGGGAAGACCATAGCTGCCTTCTTACGAACACACCCTATAGTAGATAAGGTATATTGGCCAGGATTTGAAGATCATCCAAATCATCTGGTGGCTCAATCACAGATGAGAGATTTCGGAGGCATGATTTCTTTTACCATCAAAGGTAATCGCATAGAGGATGCGAATAAGGTAATGGAAAATTTACATTACTTCGCGCTAGCAGAGTCATTAGGTGGTGTAGAGTCTTTATGTGGACATCCAGCTACCATGACTCATGCATCTATTCCCAAAGAAGAGCGGGAAAAAATTGGCTTAGTAGATTCCTTGATTCGTCTTAGCGTGGGGATTGAGGATGCAGAAGATTTGAAAGAAGATTTAAAGCAGGCCTTAGCAAAGCTAGGGTAAGCTTACCGAATAATTTTATCAAACAAAAACCTACACTCCTTCTCTACTTGAAGTGTGTAGGTTTTTTTGTTTTCTTTGAGTTTTGAAAGCAAGTCTAAATATTTTTTAGAAACATTTTCCTTATCGGAAAGGTAGCTGATCATATGTTGCATCAGCAAATGATTTTCATACCAGTTTAGGAGATTTTTTTGAAATGTTGTCAGGTATTCATGCACTGCAGGGACGAAAATTGGATTAAACCCAATCTCAATTCGGATATTTTCCAAGGCTGTTATAACGCGTACGCCTTCATAGATGTCTTTGATACCTTTATATTCCAGTTTGTGTTTATTTTCTAAATTGAAAAACTCCAGCTCTTCTTCAATAATCTGGGTTGTGGCTGTATTTATTGCTAAAGGCTTGATTCCATGACTGTACCTATACGCTTCTTCGTAAAGGTCTTCCCAAATTTTTAATGGGGCTCCCACAATCATATCATAGACTTCGGTATAAAGTCTATTTTTTTCTGAGAGCAAAAATTTCTCATAGGAGGTAAAGGTGAGACCAGTGCTTGCTTTATATACCTCTAATTGTGCGAGAATTATCCGAATATGCTTGACTTTTTTTAGACCTTTGAAAATCCCCTTGTAAGGAGAAAATACTTGAAACTTCAGCTGATCTTCTTTGAAGTGAATCTTTGCTAAGAGGTCCACATAAATTTCTAGAAAGATGAGTTTTTGCTCAAGCTCAACAGCTTTTTTTCCTCTGAATTGCTTGCTCAGTGCATTGAACAGCGATTTTCCTTCATTAAACTGTTGGTGAAAAGGATGAAACAGCGGGGAAAGTTTACCTTGCATGGCTTATGAAATTCTGACTAAGGTTGCCCCATATCCAAATGGGCTTTTTTGCGCGTCCTTAAAGTACTTAATATTTGGCAATTGGCTTAAATATCTGTGAATTTCTTTTCGAAGGACTCCATTTCCGATTCCATGAATGAAGGAAATCTCATCCATCCCTCCTGCGATTGCATAGTTTAGATTCTTTTCGAATACTTCGAGTTGCAGTTTTAGCATTTCAGAATTACTCATCAGATCGTAGTCTTTCGTGAGTTTTTCAATATGCAAATCCACCTCTTTTGGAGGTCTTGGGAAAGATGGGACTGCTTTAGGTTGAATGGTTTGCAATTCCTGATTCAAAGATTGGATATCTAAAGGTTTTGCCTGTTCGGTGACATTGAAAACATATCCTGTTTTATTCAGGACGGGTGCTACTCCTTTGCTCTTGAAAAAAGCGGATGCTTTAAATTTGTAAGTTTTGGATACTATAGGTTCAGTTTTCTCAATCTTTTTATTGATTGAAATCAACTGAATCATCAAATGTGGCCATTCTTCAAAGTCTCGAATATTTTTTTCGGTGATTTTGTGAGATTTAGTTGGTAGGAGCGTGTCTGCCACAATAGTCTGAGAATTACTGCCAAAAACTTCAGAGATCACTACTAGGTAATTCTTGGAGGAATTATTGGAAATATATACTGCATGCGCTTGGTCATTCAGTGGTATGTAACTTAAAAAGACCCCAGAGTCTTTGCTACTGACTGCTTGCTGCTTTTCAGAAATTACTGGGATATCTGCTTCTTTTTCGCCAAAAAGAATCCTCTCCGATGCCGAAATTACCACCACCTCATTTTTGAGCGCGGGGATTCTGAAACCATCTTCAATTTCAATTTCTACTTTAGAACCTGATATTTTGGTAATTACCCCTTCTTCGTTTCCGTGGAGTAAGCGGACTTTATCGCCTATATTCATGAATTTAATGCCTCTTTGTATGTGCTGATTGCCCGTTCACGTGCAAATTTATGATCTACCATAGGCTTGGGATATGCCGAGGTTCCATATTCAGGCACCCACTTTTTTATGTATTTTAATTCTTTGTCAAATTTCTCTGTTTGGGACTCAGGGTTAAAAACTCTGAAGTATGGTTGGGCATCAGTACCTGTACCAGCAGCCCATTGCCAGCCCCCATTATTGGAAGAGAGTTCGAAATCTAAGAGTTTTTTTGCAAAATATGCTTCTCCCCATCTCCAATCAATCAGTAAATGCTTTGTAAGGAAACTCGCAACAATCATTCTAACACGGTTATGCATGTATCCTGTAGCGTTCAATTCGCGCATACCCGCATCTACAATGGGAAATCCTGTTTTTCCATCACACCATTTTTGAAAATCTTCCTCACTGTTTCGCCAAGGAATTTCATCGTAAGCAGGTTTAAATGCTTTATCCACCACTTGGGGGTTATGATATAAAATCATCATATAAAACTCTCTCCAAATCAATTCATTAAGATAGGTGGCATTCAATTTACTTGCTTCAAGAGCTAATTTTCGCACAGAGATAGTACCAAATCGAAGGTGAATGCCCAACCGAGTGGTTCCATTGATTGCGGGAAAGTTCCTAACTTGATCATATTTTTGGATCAAAGCCTGATTGATTTCCAAAGGGGGGATTTGAATGGGGCTAGCTTGAAATCCCATATCTTCCAAACTAGGGATAGGTAGTGTTGAGGTTTGAAAAAAGGTATTTTTGGAAGGATTTAAGGACACTAATTGCAATGTGGCCTTTTGGAATTTATCCAACCATACCCGGCTATATGGGGTGAATACTTTGTAGAAATCACCGCTCCCATTGACGATTTCCTCTTTCTCGAAAATGACTTGGTCTTTGAAATCCAAGAATTGAATGCCTTTGGTATCCAGCAGTTTTTTGACTTCCAAATCTCTAGTGATGCCATAGGGCTCATAATCCCTATTGGTATAGACATTTACGATATCATATGTCTTCAACAATTCTTTGTAAACCTCAAGAGGCTTACCATATTTGACGAGGATGGAGCTTCCGAATGTGCTCAGCTCCTTAGAAAGTCTGTGGATCTGTTGGTGGATAAAGCTTACACGAGCGTCGGTTTTATCCTCCAAATCGTCTAAGATTTCCCGATCAAAAATAAATAGAGGCAATACATTCTTTTCTTGAGTGTAGGCATGATATAAGCCTCTGTTGTCTTCTAATCTAAGGTCTCTTCTAAACCAGAATATGCTTACTTTTTCCATGATAGCTATTTTCATTGTAGAAGATGATAGCTTCCAAAAATGTTTGCATGATCATCTTCTTTTCTGTAGAAATCTGAACGAAGTGTGTTTTTTATTTCAGATTCCTGAAGTTTTTTCTCTAAGTTTTCCAAGGGAATTTCTGTCCATCCCTCTCTATATTCCTCTCTCAGGAAATCATCAGAATCATTGATCAAATCTAAGGATGATCTTCTATTTCTGATTCTATTGATCAGTTCAGAGAAAGAGTTGAATGAAAGGTTTTGTGACAGAGAAACACCGTAAGTAGCCACGTTTCTAGCAAGGGAAAGTGAGGTGAATGTATTGAAATTATTGCGGTTGTAAATGCGCATACGATAGCGTCCGTCTTCAGTTAGCAAGTATTCAGCTTGCCAGTCTCCGGCGATGCTATTCAAGTCAGCATTTCCCTGAAGATCCGTAAATCCTCCATCCCTTGTCACCCGAAGTCTACCATCCAAGAAGGTATAAGCTACCCGTAATTGGAAAGTTTCCAAAGCGCTTTGATCGAGATTGGCCAAATCAATATCTACTTCTAGATTTTGATCTACCTGAGCGATAAATGAGTTGAGTTGGGAAGAAAGTAATTGGCTCAAGTTGGAGGTGGCAATGTTGGAAACACCAGAGAATTGCCCTTCTGGAGAGAGGGAGCGCATCATGATGACAGAGAACACCTGTCTGTTTTTCTCTTGCTCATCATTGGCAATACGGTTTTGAAATGCCGAGATGTAGGTTTGGATATTACCCTCAGTTGGGAACTGTCCAAAGTCAAAGTTGAAAGTAATCTCCGGAGAAAGTAAATTCCCTTGCAAATCCATCAGGACTCGTAAAGGCCATCTTCTGCGCATTTGCGGATCGTCGATGGTTGCATTGGGATTATTTTGGAGATTTTGAAGGGAGACAGATTCCTGGTAGTAGGCTTTGATATCCATGATTCCCTCAAACGGATCCCCAAACCAAGAGATTCTACCGCCAGGCTGCACGATAAATTCTTTGTTGATGATATTATATAGTGAAAAATTGTAGCGTGCTTCAGTAATTTCATAATTTCCATTCATGGAGAAGTTTCCTTGGGTATCAATATTCAAGGTCAATACTCCACGCCCACGGCCTTGAATACTTTCCCCAGTTCTTGGGTCAATGGATATTTCTGCATAAGCATCCGGGGTAAGGTCCAAAACAAAATTCATCCGGACATTATTAATTGCCAGTTTTTCGATGCTATCTTCAAAAGAAGCAGCCACTCTGCTTGAATCCCGAACATTGATAATGGTGATGAAATCTTCTTGTGCTTGTGTAGATGATGTCCCAAATGGAATAAATATTCTCGTATTGGGCTGTGAGGTGGCTCTTGCTACAATATCCAGGTTATTGGCAGCTCCGAAAATCTCCAAGGTCCCAGTGGCATAGGCAGTTCCATAAAACAGATCATTATCTCGAATACTGGTATTCAAAACTTGGAAGTTTTCAAGATTTGATCGGATATCGAGGATGAAATCTGAAAAATAGTCATGAGAAATTCCACCTCTCATCCGTGCTCGGTTTCCATTGACGTCTTGAATTACAAGCTCCCGAAAGCTGATTTCATTTAAGGTAGAAAGTAAATTCCCGTCAATAGTATAATAGGTATTTAGGTAATTGATGAGCAGTTTTCCCTCATTCACTCTTCCTGTTCCATTAATTACAGGAAAGTTCAAAGAGCCTTCAATACTGAAGTCCCCGGTGACTGTACCGTCAATTTGAGTTATATAGTCTGACAGAAAGGGCTCTATGATTGAAAGATTTGCATCTTTTAAACTCGCATTCAATCCTATGTTTTGATTTTCCTCATTGTTTCCTAGGTATCCCTTGATCTCTATTACTTTTTGACCGTTTCGGATATTTTCAATCTCTAAATTGATATTGTTCTCCGCGGAATAGGTGGAAGCCAAGATATCACCTATCAAGAAATTATTGATAAGCATCTCATCTATTCGGAGCTCACCCACTACAAGTAAGGATTGATAAAAATTACTCAGTGCAAACTGCCCATTGGCAATGCCTTGGAAGTCTTTTGTGCTCAAGGTATTGAAAAAATCCAGATTCAATTGATTAATATCGAGACCTAAAACAGCCTCAGGGTTGGATGCAGAAATTTGTCCAGCCAAGGAAATGAACTGTGCTTGATTAAAGAGTTTTAGGTTATCTACTAAGATATTGTTTCCAGTAATGAAAATCTGATTATTAGGGTCAAATCTCCAGATTTTATCTAAAATTTTTAATTCGGATGGGGAAAATACAATCTCTGTGTGGTCAGGGAAGATGGTGATTTCATTCTCGATTCGGATGTAACTTCCAGACTGCAATTGATCTTGGCTGTAGGATAGATCCACCTGATTTTCATCCCAAATAGCCTCTATAGCTAAGTTGTCAAAGGTTAATCCTGATCGTAGCTGTTGGGTTTTGGAATAAATATAAAAGGATGCCAAGACATCCGAAGAATTTACCAATTTGGAAGTATTGAAGTCTAGATTATTGTTGAAAAAGAAATTTTCCTGATAGTAAATGGAATCAATACTGGAGAAGAAATTCAGGATGGTATTGTCAGGAGTTTGATAGAATGCCCCTTCAATCAAGGTGTTTTTAGAAATCGATATTCTGGGTTCTAATAAGTTGATGATTGGATTGATATCAATGAAGTTAAGGTTGATATCAATGTTGTAAGGATCTATTTCCTTTTTGTCTTGAAACACAATTTTATCGGTAGCATTGCTCAGGATAGCCCAATACTCCGAGCTCAGATCCTGCACATCTTCGATGAGTTGTTCCACCTTAAAGTTACCATTGATACTGGCGACCAATAAATCGGAATTAAGGGATATTAATCGGGAGGATTCTGTAAAAAGGGACTGGAAAAAGAAATTGTCGATATAGAGGTTTCTCCCTTCATAGCTGAGGTTTACATTTTTGAATCGGGCAATTCCTTCAATGTCGTCCAAGGTAATACCCTTGGTGTCCATTTCTATTTCTCCACTGATAAAAGTCTCCTTATCCACAAAATTTAACTCTTTCAGATAGGCAGTATCTATTTTTACTTGAAGTTGTATAGAGTCTTTTTGTTGTCGCAAATCTAGAACTCCATCAAAAGAGGCCTTAAGATTAGGATCGTTTACTTTGAGAGTTCCTTTGAAAAGGTCACGTCCATACGTCGCGGCGGTTTGAATATTGACGTAGTTATATCCATTGATTCCGGCATTGCGGATGTTGGCATCTACTTCCAATAGTGCATTGGCAAGTGTTAGCCCTCTTCCCCTGATATTTCCTGTGAGATTTACTTTTTGAAACCGTTCCCTATCTTCCAAGAGAATTCCCATATCTAGGTTTCTAAGTTCCACACGTCCATTATAGGTGGGTTCATTGTTTACTTTTCTAAAGTTCAAGCGGCCGATAAGTGTTCCTATTGCTGTTCGGAAATTTCCGTTAGCTGTGAAAAAGTCCAAATAGCCTGAAAAATCAGTGTCAAATCTGATATCCCGAAATTTATTTAACTCTTGTCTTCCTTCCTCGCTGATATAGGGTGCAAGATCTGCGCTGTTCAGGATAGAGTTCATCAGGGACATTTTAAAAAATGTTTGGTCTAGGTAAGGCAGTCCATCAATGTCAAACTTACCAAATAGGGCGCTTCGTTGGCCAAATCTAATCAGAAGTTGTTCGGAGAATAATTTTTCTACCGTACCTCCAATTTCTCCACTTAAGGTAATTTTATCGTCAATTTCGGGTAAGGTAGGAGCAAAGACTCTCAAGTCCCGCAAGTGCAAAATGCTTTCATCCAAACGTGCCGTTAATTGAACTTTTTTAGTGAAATCTGAAAGGTCCTGCAAGGATTCATAGTCAAACCGCAAGTACTCCTTAATTTCTGTTTGGTTGGAGCGAAAGTAGAGGTGTTCAAACTCCATAAAGGTAGGAGTGTACGTGAAAATGGTTCTCAATTGCTGAAACTCCAAGCCTGAGTTGGTCTCTAAACCTCGGAGGTAATTCAGTTGAAATCCAATTTCAGGTCCTTTGCTGTAAAAATTGTCTGCATCAGCTGTCAAACTGCGGAAGTTGAGGTTATTGTAATCAAATCCGCTTGTTACGGGTGTAGCACCATAGTTTAGAATATCAAGGGATGTTTGCTTGAAATTGATATTTTCTATACTAAAGCGAATAGGTTCTTGCTTAGGGTCTCGTGGAGCACCTGGGAACAGATTGTTTATTCTTGCGATGAATTCAACAATGTTCAGGTAGGACTCCTCGGGGTGAAAAAGTAGACGCACATTTCCCTCCTGCATTTTTATTTGGTCTACAGCAGGATTTTTGCGATCTAAAAGTCCTTTGACCGAAAAGTCAACATATACTTCCCGGAGATCAATCATCAAGCTGTCGTGATGGTCAAGTACCCGCACCTCCTCCAAACTTACTGCATCCCACCAACGGATTTTTACCCTGTCAATGCTGGTTTCAAATCCTGTTTTTTCACTCAAGTAATTGGTGAGTACCGTTGAAATTCTTGTTTGTACAGCGGGAATTTGTAAAAGTCCAGCCATGAGAATTAACAGTAATACAAAAAAGACCATTAGCCTTGTCAGTAGCTTCAAGGCTTTCCATAAAAATTCCGTAACTTTCGGCTTCTTTTCCAAGGGTCAATCTCAAATGAAAATAACTATTCTCGCCATCGAATCATCCTGTGATGAAACGTCCGCAGCTATTATTTCTGATGGCAAAGTACTTAATAATATAATCGCAACGCAATCTGTCCATGAAAAATATGGTGGGGTTGTTCCTGAGTTGGCTTCCCGTGCTCATCAGCAGCACTTGATTCCAGTCATTCATGAAGCTATAGAGTCTTCGGGTATAGCCAAAGAAGAGTTATCTGCTGTGGCTTTCACCAGAGGTCCTGGACTGATGGGGTCTCTGATGGTAGGAGTCTCATTTGCCAAAGCAATGGCTTTTGCTTTAAATATTCCTTTGATTGACATCAATCACATGCAAGCGCATATTTTGGCTCATTTTATCGAAGATCCCAAGCCAAAATTCCCATTTATTTGTTTGACGGTCAGTGGTGGGCATACCCAATTGGTCTTAGTGAGAGACTACTTGGATATGGAGGTCATTGGAGAGACTACAGATGATGCAGTAGGGGAGGCTTTCGATAAGACAGCCAAACTTATGGGACTACCCTATCCAGGAGGTCCTTTGATCGATAAATACGCCAAAGAAGGTAATTCGAGAGCTTTTGAATTTCCTGTATCTGATATGCCTGGATTGAATTTTTCTTTTTCAGGTATTAAAACTGCGGTGCTTTACTTTCTCAGAGATCGGTTAAAAGAAAATCCGCAGTTTATAGAAGAAAACTTGGCAGATATAGCCGCATCAGTCCAATATACCTTAATCAAAATGCTGATGCAAAAACTAAAAAAAGCGGCTAATCAGTATAAAATCAGGGAAATTGCCATAGCAGGTGGTGTTTCTGCCAACAGTGGTTTACGAAATGAATTAGAATTCTTAGCTCAAAAGCATCATTGGAAAGTTTATGTGCCAAAATTCGAATACTGCACCGATAATGCGGCTATGATTGCGATGGCAGCACATTACAAATATCTTAAAGGAGAGTTTGTGGGGTTAGATGTAGTGCCCGAGGCTAGGATGAAGATTTGATAGATGCGGGAAGCGAGAGACGAGATACTAGAAGTTAGACACAAGACACAAGAGTCAAGACACAAGAATCGAGATATATCCTGGGTTTTAATCCAGTTGTAAAATCGATAGTTTAAGGTTTCAAGCCCATGGGAAGGATTCAAAAAATGAATAGCCCTGAGTTTTAACTCAGGGAATAGATAATAAGAACAGATGACAACAAAGAAAAATAGATTCGAGAAGATCATCAATATCAAAAATAAGAAAGCCAGTTTTGAGTTTGAATTTATTGATAAATATGTGGCAGGCATTCAGTTGAAGGGGACAGAGATCAAATCCATCCGTGAAGGTAAGGTGTCTCTGACAGAAGCTTATTGTTATTTTAGAAGAGGCGAGTTGTTTATCAAGCAAATGCACATTGCCCCGTATTCCATGGCAGCAAGCTACAACCACGATGCGGTACGCGAACGCAAACTTTTACTCAATAAACAGGAATTGGATAAAATTGAAGGTAAATTTTCGGAAAAAGGCTTGTCTATTATTCCCATTCGAATCTTTATCAATGACAAAGGACTTGCAAAGATGGAAATCGCCTTGGCAAGAGGTAAAAAAATACATGACAAACGCGAGTCTATCAAGGCAAAAGACACCAAACGAGAGCTAGAAAGAATGAAGTTTTAAAAACATTCCGTTTGAACAACAGGTTTTTCCACACAAAGATTTTATATTAGTGGGTAATGGAAAAACGAGTTTTGGTGTTGAATTTAGATCATAGTCCCGTGGGCGTAGTCACGGTGCAGAAAGCACTTGTTCTTTCATTTTTGGATAAGGTGACTACATTAAGCCATTTTGATAAATTATCGATCCGTACTGTCAGCCAAGAATTTAAATATCCTGCTGTCATTCGCTTGAATGAATACAAAAACATTCCATTTAAAAGTGTTCTGTTGAATAGGAATAATTTATTCAAAAGAGATGGAAACGAGTGTCAATATTGTGGATCCACCAAAAACCTGACTATTGACCATATCATCCCTAAATCAAAAGGAGGAAAAACAAGTTGGACGAACTTGATTACAGCCTGCAATCGCTGTAATGTCTACAAAGGAGATAAATCACCTGAACAATCCGGTTTGAAATTGCGTTCTCAGCCATTTAAACCAAACTTGAGCTTTTATTTAGCAGAATATGCCATGCGTAATGCGGAAGAGTGGATGCCTTTTTTGGATGTCAAGGTGGTCAAGGTGTAAATTGTCGTATGAATAGGGTTTATGTAGATTCCACTTGTTTAGCGAAATAAATGTGAAATCAATTTTTTAAAGCTTCTATAAACTTCTAAAAAAGAGCTACCTTTGCACTTTCCAGGATATTTCGCCCAAATCAAATGAGTGATCAAATCAAGCATGAGTGTGGTATTGCCATGATTCGATTGAGGAAAGACCCTCAATATTACCTAGATAAGTACGGTTCGCCCCTTTTTATCCCCAACAAATTATACGTGTTGATGCAAAAGCAAATCAACCGGGGACAGGATGGTGCAGGTGTGGCCAATATCAAAATCAACACTTCTCCAGGGACGCGCTACATCAGTCGCTACCGTTCGATCGAGCCTCAAGCAGTCAACGATATCTTCGAAAAAATCCAAAAGAAGTATAAAAAAGCGAAAAAGCAGGCAGGGGAGAAAGGCATCTTGGATGCAGCGTGGTTGAAGGAAAATATTGCTTTTACAGGAGAAGTTTGGTTAGGGCATCTTCGCTACGGAACTCACGGTGAAAACAGCATAGAAACATGCCATCCATTTTTGAAGCAAAATAACTGGAGAAGTAGAAACTTAGTCATGGCTGGAAATTTCAACATGACCAATGTAGAGGAACTTTTTGGGAAGTTGGTAGAATTGGGACAGCACCCTAAGGAAAAAACCGATACCGTGACAGTCATGGAAAAAATCGGACACTTTTTGGATGAGGAAAACCAACGGATTTTTGACAAATACAAACACGAATATACCAACGAGCAGCTGACGCATATTATTGAAAATGAATTGGATGTAGCTAGAATTCTTCGCAGGTCTTGTAGGGATTTTGATGGGGGATATGCCATGGCCGGATTGATAGGTAATGGCAGTAGCTTTGTGGTGCGTGATCCTTCGGGTATTCGTCCAGCCTATTACTTTGCTGATGAAGAGTTTGTGGTTGTTGCTTCTGAAAAGCCAGCGATCAAGTCAGCATTTAATGTTGCTTACAATGAAATTAAAGAAATTCAGCCAGGGCATGCTTTGGTAATCAATAAAGATGGGTCATTTGGGGAGCATGAGATTTTGCCTGCCCGTGAGCGTAAGTCTTGTAGTTTTGAGCGTATCTATTTCTCCCGAGGAACAGATCCGGATATTTACCGTGAGCGGAAGCTGTTAGGCAAAGCCTTGATCCCACAGGTGTTGAAAGCCATTGATTTTGATTTGAAAAACACCGTGTTTTCTTACATTCCTAATACAGCTGAAACAGCTTTTTTGGGTATGATAGAAGGCTTGGAGGATTATTTGGCCGCCAAACGGAAAGAAATTTTATTGGAAGGGAAACCTCATCTGGAGGATTTGGAAGAATTGTTGAATTTTCGCCCACGCGTGGAGAAGTTGGTCAGCAAGGATGTGAAGTTGAGAACCTTCATCACCAATGATTCAGATCGGGATGCGATGGTGGCAAACGTATATGATACAACCTATGAGGTCGTAAGGGCCGGGATTGATACCTTGGTGGTCATAGATGATTCTATTGTGCGAGGTACAACACTTGAAAAAAGTATCCTGACTACCTTGGATAAATTAAATCCTAAGCGAATTGTAATCGTTTCATCTGCTCCACAGATTAGGTATCCTGACTGCTATGGGATTGATATGTCCAAAATGAAAGATTTCATTGCTTTCAGAGCGGCAGTTGCCTTGTTGAAAGAGCGTGGAATGGAGGACATAATGGATCGGGTGTACGATAAGTGTGCTTCGCATCAAAATACCGACGAAAACTTTGTGAAGGAGATTTATGAATCATTTAGCGACCAGGAAATCTCCGATAAAATAGCCGAAATTATCACAACTTCTGAAATCCGTGCCGAGGTTAAGGTTTTGTATCAGACCGTCGAAAGCTTGAATAAATGTATCCCTGACCATTTGGGCGATTGGTACTTTACAGGTGACTTCCCTACTTCCGGTGGTATGCGAGTCGTTAACCGTGCTTTTGTCAACTATATGGAAGGAAAAGTGGTTCGAGCCTATTAAGTACACTACCACGTATGAATTATGGCCTTTCTTCTATTATCTAATTGGAAGAAAGGCTTTTATTTTGGAAATACTTCAGAAATGTATTGTTGCAAAGTCTCGTGACTGAAGCTTCCATTAACATGCCTAGATTTCATATTTTGCAGCTTGATATCTAGGTGATAAATCCCAAGCCTGTTTTTTACTTTTATTGATTTGATTTGGGAAAATGGAATTTCAGGAGCAATTGAGCGGAAAAAATAGGCAATTATCAATCCTCCATTTATAATGCATATTCCAACTCCAAACCAAAACCAACCTTCACCTTGAAAAGAACTGTATATTTGAGAGATGCCAACTAAGAAGCCGGTAAAACCAATAAACATCTGAGAGATTTTTTCTTTCTTTGCATTATCCTCAATCAAAATTCTATCAGATTCAAAGACTATTTTACCATGTTCTGTATAAAAAGTCCGCATAAGTTTTTTAAAGATAGTGTATCAAACTAAATTATAAAAAGTATCCAAAACCGCAAACTATCCTGTTGAAATTAATCACTTATTTCAGTTGATGCCACTTTTTCGCAAAATCCTCTACTGCTGACCAATCGGTGTATTCGATAACAGTATTGGGATCTGTAGGGCCTTTGGTTAGTTTCATGATCATTCGGATAAGTAAGCGGTCCCAGAAATTATACATTGGGTAATTTAATTTACCCGCAAAAACAGCCGTAATCGAGGGTTTCCAAGGGATGGATTGAAGAAACTTGAACACATAAGGATTGGTGTTGAAGCTTGCCTTTTCTTGTTTCCGTGCCACCAAATTCACGGAAATAAAAGCAGAAGTCTTGGAATTAAGCAAATCATAGTTATGGTGGATGATATCAGTAATTTCCTTATGGTGTTTACCATATCGGATGCTTGATGCTAAAATGATTTTATCTGCTTGTTGAAGGAGAAATTCCGGCTGATCTAAGTTAGTCGAAGATATAATCACGGTTGATTCTCCCAAATCCTTTAAGATGTCATGTATACGGTCGCAGATTTTCTTGGTTTGTCCGTCGACAGATGAATAGATAATGCAAGTTGAAGTCCGCATGCTTTTACCTTTTTTTTAACATTGACATCATCGTAAACAAAATGGGCAGTATCATTAAGTGAACTCCCGTATCATTTATTCCATTTTGGCATTTGACCGGTGAATGAACTAAAATCCTCCAGCATTTCTTCGGCCTGTTTTTTAGGATTATCTCTATTGTCAGTCACATACCAATAGATGTCCACTGCGTCCGCTCTATCTTTGGTTAGTTGAGTCTTTAATGCTTTGCTTCTAGATTCTTTGGTGTAATGTAGCCCATTGACAATTTCATCGTAAAGTCCATTGTATTTGGTATAACCAATATAGACTAGATTAACAGATCCATTTCGCAATTCGATTATTTTAAATACGCCTTCTTTGTCCTTGGGAGCATTGCATTCAATTTCTAGCTTTTGGTTTGCTTGAAAAAAGAAATGGTCGTTTTCTTTGAAATTAGCAGGTTCTTGAAACATGATGGATGTATTGGGTATTTGTGAATTTTTTTAGTAAGAAAAAACCCGAAGACATTCCTCGGGTTTTATATAATTCTTTCAGGGAGATTCCTTGAGGATATTAGCTACGCAATTAAGCTTCTACTCCTAAGACCTTTGCCATAACAGCACCGATCTCAGCTGGAGATTCTGCTACATGAATTCCGTTTTCAGCCATGATACGCATCTTTGCAGCCGCAGTATCGTCTGCTCCACCGATGATTGCACCGGCATGGCCCATTCTACGTCCTGGAGGCGCGGTCTGTCCAGCGATAAATCCTACTACTGGTTTTTTGTTACCATTTTCACGGATCCATTTCGCAGCTTCCGCTTCGTAGTTACCGCCAATCTCACCGATCATTACGATAGCATCTGTTTCAGGATCTTCCATTAATAGCTGTACAGCATCTTTGGTAGATGTACCAATGATAGGGTCACCACCGATACCGATTGCTGTTGACACACCCAATCCAGCCTTTGCGATTTGGTCAGCAGCTTCGTAAGTCAACGTTCCAGATTTGGAAACGATTCCTACTCTTCCTTGCTTGAACACAAAACCTGGCATGATACCCACTTTCGCTTCTCCAGGAGTGATTACGCCTGGACAGTTAGGTCCGATAAGAGTAGCCCCTCTTTCTTTGATGTAAGGTTTTGCTTTCATCATGTCAGCCACAGGAATACCTTCAGTGATGGCAATGATAACTTTGATACCTGCCTCAGCTGCTTCCATGATGGCATCCGCTGCAAAAGCCGGTGGAACAAAAATGATGGAAGTGTCTGCTCCTGTTTTTTGAACAGCCTCTTCTACAGAATTAAACACAGGTTTTTCCAAGTGGGTAGTCCCACCTTTACCTGGAGTAACGCCACCTACTAAGTTGGTGCCATATTCTATCATTTGCTGTGCGTGAAAAGAACCTTCCGAACCGGTAAAGCCTTGCACGATCACTTTTGAATTCTTGTTGACTAAAACACTCATCTACGGTTAATTTTTAGTTTGCCACAAAATTAAAAGAATACCGCCTACTGCAAAAAGAAATGATAAACATTATCTATTTAATTTCCACTTCCCATAACTTTTTCTAATTTAGTCGGTAATCCAGGCTAACCATGCGGTTTTATTTTCTATTTTCTTGCTTTATTTTCTGGGGTCTTGGGCTCTATGCACAGTCATTTACCTTTAATCAGCAGATTAGAGGGGTAGATTTGCCATCCGAAACCATCCGAGGTTTGCTACAAGACACCAAAGGAAGAATGTGGTTCAACACCTCAATGGGAGTTCATTATTCGGATGGTTTTACAACTTTTCCGATTCCTACCCCTGTTCAATCAGTCCTGAGCAATGATGTGGGAATGTTTTTGGATCGAGATGGTTGGATTTGGCTGTTTAACCATAACAAGTCAGCAAAAGTATTTTTTTATGATCAACTGAATTGGAGGGAGTTAGAGTTGCCATCAGATATTGTTGCCCAATCCAGTGAATTGTACAAACGTTTAGTAGTTTTTGGACAGGGCAAAGAAAAAAAGCTTGTTTTTCTGGACGAAGAAAAGTTATACATTCAAGAAAGAAGAGAAGCTAAGTGGTTATCTTACGATCTGCCGCTCCGGGAGGTAGGCATGTATTTCACTTTTTTCGAAGAGTCAGAGGAAATGTTGTTGTTTTTTGAAAATAGCATCGTTTCAATAAAAGATGGAGCTCCTGTCTTTTATGAAATACAAAATCCCTTTGAAAATGGTCGGATTTACCATGTTGCTAAGGATAATGAAACCTATTTTTTTCTCGGCAGGAATTTTTTGGCTAAAGGGAAAGCCTTAAATAAAGTAGATGAGATACTAACAGACGGGTTTGAAGAGCCAAAGTATACGCATATAGATTTTTCGTATTTACAGGTTCATAACAGGAAGGTTTACTTTTTTTTTAACTCCCAATTGATGCAATATAATCCTGTATCAGGCCAAAGATTAAAAATTGAGGCAATCCAGAATTTACGTTCTTATAGTTTATCATCAGCAATGGTGGATAGAGAAGGAATCATTTGGATTGCATCCACAAGAGGGCTTGTTAATGTCTCTTCATTAATGTTTCTCAATTACAATAGGAGGGAGTTTATTGATGATGAAATTACGGCTATACATGTTCTGGATGACGATCAATACCTTCTTGGATTTAATAATGGTCTGCAACTTTGGGAAGGAAATCAAGTCCACACCATTCAACATTTTCCCGATTTATTCAGTCAACCGAAAACCCGAATCACTAATATTACTTCGGATAGGTTAGGTCAAGTGTGGATTTCAGGTAATCAGCAAGGAGTGGGGAAGTTTACTATAAAAAATAAAACTGTACAGTTTTTCAACACACCTTCCAAAGAAGAAATCATTGGAGTATTTCCAATTGGAGATTCTCTTTACATCAGTGCTAAAAACAAAGTTTTTTTGACAGGTATTCAAGATCCAATAAATGAGTTGTTTAAGTACGATTTAACAGAAAACTGGAGAGATATCAGTCGATTAAAAGAGTTTTATGTACGTAAAATCGGAAAGCTATCAGATGACCGCTTGATGGTGTTGCTAGGCGGTAATCTTTATACGGATGACTCTATTCGAATCACACCTCATCACCTGTTTATTGTAGGGTTTGATTATTTGGAATTAGATAATGAGATTCTTATCGGTACAGAAAAGGGGCTTAAAGTATTCAGCAATGGAGAATTGAATGATTACGAGCGTATGGGGCAAACAATCTCAAGGCCAGTATATGCGTTGCGCCGCGATGATAAAGGAAGGGTTTGGGCAGGTACTGATAAGGGGTTATTCTTGATTGATGACGAGATAATTAAAAATTTCACCGAAAAAAGTGGAGTGGCTGGTTCAGAGATCAATAGGGGAGCTTTACAAAAATCGCCGAATGGCCAACTGCTGATAGGTACTCATAAAGGCTTGACCTTGTATAATCCTGCCGAGGAAATAATCAACTTACCTCCCCCCTATATCGAAATCACTTCGCTTGCGGTACTGAACTCGGATGAAGATAATCAAGAGATCCTGCAAGTGTCTTCTACGACCAATTTTATAGAGGTGAAATATTTGGCCCCATCATTTTTACAAAGCTTGGATTACATTGTGTATTACTACTTGGAAGGTTTTCATGACGACTGGATTCAGATAATCAATCCTAGAACAAATTCCATTACATTCAGTAATCTTCCGCCGGGTAATTACCGCTTTCATATGAAAGTCAGTTTGGGCAATCAAATAGAAACACCCGTGGTTTCTTCCAATCAGTTTGAGATACTCAAGCCAGTTTATCTTCGCTTATGGTTTATTTTGACAGTTTTGCTTATTTTCTTTTTAATTGGGTATCTGGTGAGTACGCTAATGACTCAGCTTAAGGAAAAAGGTATTTTAAAACAGGCCATTGACGAAAAAATTTATGAAGCTTCTGTGACAGAAGATCAATTTAAAAATGTGTGGCTGAGCTCCAAAGATGGGCTTTCCTTGAGTACAGAAGATGGAAAAATCATTGCAGTAAACCCAGCTTTATCCAAAATGGTAGGTATACCAGAAAAAGTTTTGGAAGAAATCCATTTGTGGGATGTGTTTTCAGATCCAAATTTCTACGAAGAAAAGCGTAAAGAAATTGAGAGCTTAATTATTAAACAGGGCTCTACAACCTTTAATATGGAGATTGCTATGCCTTTTAATACAGGCTTGAAAGTGATTGACTATTTTTCAACGGAATTGAAATCCGAGTTTAATGGTAAGAAGGTTTTTCTTTCAGTCTTTACCGATATCACAGAGCAACATGAGCAAGAACAAAGACTACAGGCGGCTAAGGAAAAGGCTGAAGAAGCTAATCGCTTAAAAACTAGTTTCCTTTCCAATATGAGCCATGAAATCAGAACTCCACTCAATGGTATTTTGGGCACAGCAGAGCATATCATGCTCCAACGTCCGGATGAAAAAGAATTGGTGGATCAATTGGAAATCATCTTAGAGTCTGGAGAACGACTTCTTCATACAATCAACAGTATTTTGGACCTTTCCAAAATTGAGGCAAACAAGATGGAAGTGAAGTATCAGAAAACAAATATCAATGATTTTGTTGCGAAAGTACTGATGCCACTCAAAGCTATAGCAGTTAAAAAGGGGGTTTTGTTAACGGCTAACTATGAACAACAGCCTTTTGTTGGGATGATTGATCAACGGTATGTTGAGATGATTCTAAATAATTTAGTCGGAAATGCTATCAAATATTCTAATAATGGTCTAATTACTGTTAAGGTTTCAAAACAAGATATGTTCTTGGTCTTACGTGTTGAAGATCAAGGGATTGGTATGAGTGAGGAATATATGAAACGGATGTTTCAACCCTTTGAACAAGAAAGTGACGGTTACCTAAGGCAGTACGAAGGCACCGGTTTGGGATTGACTATAACCAAGAGTTTGATTACACTGATGGGAGGAAGTATTGAGTTTGAAAGTAAAAAAGGAGAAGGTACCCGGGTGCAAGTCAGTATTCCTTTAGATAAAGACTAGTGTTTTTTAATATCATCAAAACTTGTAATTTGCACATCTCAATTTGAACAACGCTATGTTTCCTTTAAAAATACTAATTGTTGAGGATGATCATGTATCTGCATTACTCCTCAAAAAGGCTTTGGAAAAAAATAACCATCAAATCATCGCCATTTCGGAGACGGGGGAGTATGCGTTGGATATTTTGGAAAATAATCAAGCGGATATTGTCATGATGGATATCAACTTGGCGGGAGAATTAGACGGTATTCGTACCACAGAGATTATCAATGATAAATACGATATTCCCGTAGTGTATCTCAGTGCGAGTTCTGATGCAGATACGCTCAACAAGGTGGTAGGTACGAATCCTTCCGCTTATGTTATTAAACCATTCAATATCCGTGAACTCAACATGGTGATTGAATTGGCTATTTTTAAAGACCGCAAAGAAAAAGAACTCCAAAAACTAAATAACGAGTTGGAAGAGAAGGTTCGCCAGCGTACCAAAGATCTGGCTGAAGCCAATAAAGAATTGACGAGAGCCTTAGAAAAGGAACGAGAAATCGGTGAGTTGAAATCCCGTATAGTATTGAATGTATCGCATGGTTTTAAAACACCCCTTACTTCAATTTTGAGTTCTGCCCAGCTTTTGCAGAAGTATGCGGAAAAGGAACATCCCTTTAAGGCGAAAATTACAAAGCATGCGGACAAGATTGAAAACTCCGTTAGGAATCTCAATAGCTTACTAACATCTGTATTGTTTTTTGGAAAGGCAGATGCCAACAAAATTGATTATAAGCCACAAAAGATGTTTTTGGCGGCTTTATTGAATGAGGTAGTAGATGTCGTCAAAGCGGGGGCGGAGCATGATGTGAAGTTAGTTACGAATTTCACCAAGCTTCCAAAGACCATTACTTCTGACCCGGACTTATTGTATCAGATTTTTGAAAATCTCCTTTCCAACGCAATAAAATACTCCAAAGATGGTAAAACTGTGGAGTTTAATGTTTGGCAAGAAGATGATTGTTTGAAGGCAGAAGTGAAAGATCAAGGAATTGGTATCCCTGAAAGTGAACATAGTCAGCTATTCGACCGTTTCTTTAGAGCAAAAAACGTTGGGATCATCGAAGGATCTGGGCTTGGGCTGTCCATCGTCAAAAAATGCGTGGAGGTTTTGCATGGCGATATTACTTTTGTCAGCAAAACTAACCAAGGTACAACCTTCCTCGTGACCTTGCCATTAAAACGATAAGCATGTTAAACTTACAGAATGTAGCATTCAAGTACGACACATCACAACCATTTGACATACCCGATATTCACCTCGATGCAGGTGGTGAATTACTGATTCTGGGCAAATCTGGAAGTGGAAAAACAACCATCCTTAACATTATTGCAGGCTTGCTTCAGCCTCACAAAGGTACCGTTACAGTCAATGGTGTTGATTTATATTCGCTTTCAGGATCCAAATTAGATAAGTTTAGAGGAAGTAACATTGGGATAATTTTTCAAAAACCGCATATTCTCTCGGCACTTTCCGTAGAAGAAAACCTAAAAATCGCCAACTATTTTGCTTCCAGTAAAGGAGATCAAAATGAGAAAATTTTAAAAGACCTTGGGATTTGGGAGAAAAGAAAACAGCGTGTGCAAACGTTGAGTGAAGGTGAAGCACAGCGAGTATCTATTGCCCGTGCTTTGGCCAATCAACCACAGTTGATTTTGGCAGATGAGCCTACAGCAAGCTTGGATGATGAAAATGCTGAGAAGGTTATCAAACTATTACAACATCAGGCTTCACAGTTCAAAGCTGCCTTGGTGATTGTTACCCATGACCAACGCGTCAAAAATCACATTGCTAATCAATTGACAGTAGGAGGTGCTCGATGAATTTATTGAAATTAAGTTGGAAATACCTGATAGCAAAGCCACTGAGCACTACTCTCAATATTTTATTGTTAGCTTTAGGCTTAGCGATTATTACGGTCTTAATATTGGTTCAGGATCAATTTGAGAAGAAAATGACCAAGGATGCTGAGGGAGTTGATTTGGTGGTTGGTGCAAAAGGAAGCCCCTTACAATTGATTCTTTCCAGTGTGTATCATATTGACTTCCCTACCGGAAATATCGATATGGCGGAAGCAAAGTCGATTGCTAACAATCGATTGGTGAAAAATACTATTCCTCTAGGCATGGGCGATAATTATTCAGGCTATAGAATCGTAGGCACCAATTATGATTACCTCGATTTATACAATGCCGAAGTTGGAGAGGGGGTGCTTTGGGAAATTCCATTCGAAGTTGTTTTGGGTGCAGAGGTAGCCCAAAAGCTCAATTTAAAAGTTGGAGATAACTTTATAGGCTCTCATGGGATCGGAGCATCAAGCCATGCACATGATGAGCATCCTTACACGATTACTGGTATACTCAAGCCTATGGGTAATGTGCTGGATAAGCTTATACTAACGAGTATGGAATCCGTGTGGTATACCCATGATGAAGATCATGACCATGATAAGTTCACCCAAGCAGTAGCTAAAAGAGGGTTTCCTGAAACTGATGAAGATCGAGAAATCACTTCTATGCTCGTACAATACAGAAATCCCATGGCTGCGGTTCAATTACCGCGGTTTATTAACAGCAGAAGCTCATTACAGGCTGCTTCTCCTGCTTTTGAGGTTTCTAGGTTGTTTGAACTTTTAGGTTTTGGAGTCAAATTGATTCAGGGCTTGGCAATCATTATCATTGTGATAGCAGGCCTTGGTATTTTCATTGCTTTATTTAATTCTCTGAAAGAGCGAAAGTATGATTTGGCAGTCATGAGAACCTTGGGAGCTTCCAGTGGCCAACTCTTCATTCATATTGTCTTGGAAGGCGTTATCCTAACATTTTTAGGAGCGGTTACGGGTATATTGATAGGGCATGGTTTTTTGTTTGCATTGGTTGCACAAAATGATCAGGGTGCTTTAAGTACCCTAAGTGCTATGGTGTTTTTGCCGGAAGAGTTATGGATTATTGTTTATGCCCTTGTGGTGGGTGTTTTAGCCTCTCTTATTCCTGCATGGAACGCTTATCAAACAGATATTGCCAAACAGCTTACCAAGTCTTAACTTGCATCAAATTATTCAATTAAAAGTGTTTATGAAATTTCAAACCTTGAAGCTATTTATTCTTGTGCTGTTAGTTAGCACAGTTCAGACTTTTGCACAGACCAGTTTTTCTGTGTGGAGGGATTTATCTGAGGTGACCTACAAGATCGGACAGGATGAGTTTGGCGAATTATATATTCCGGTATTTGGAACTAAGATCAAAAATCTAGAAGGTAAAGTGGTAGAGGCTGATGGTTTTATTATTCCTTTTGAAGGCATGTTTAAGCCAGAGCATATCATTCTTTCTTCCTTGCCTTTAGCAGAGTGTTTTTTCTGTGGGAGTGGAGGTCCTGAAACGGTCATGGAGGTAATGCTAAAAAATCCAATTAAGTACACCAGTAAAAAAGTACGTGTGAAAGGGAAGTTGACTTTAAATGATAAGGACCCTGAAAAATTGATGTATATCTTGGTTGACGCAGAATTGCTGGCCAATTGAAATATGTTCTTTAAAGAAAAGCCGCCTGTTGAAATCACGTTTTCAACAGGCTTTTTTATTTCATTCGCTCAATACTGTTTCTTCCATGGCCGCAAATGCTTTCATTAAGTCTTGTGTTATCGGGCCGACTTTTCCATTGCCAATGAATTGATCATCAATTTTAGTAATGGGTAGAATTTTTTTGGTAGTACTCGTGATGAATAATTCATCCGCTGTCAACACCTGATTGAGGTTGACTTCCTGTATGGATGTGTCAGGGACCAATTCAAGTATGCGTTTTCTTGTTATTCCATGCAGTATATGCATTTCGGGAGTACTGATTTTACCATCTTTTATGATGAAAATATTCGAACGGGAACTCTCAGAGATGATGCCGTTCCAATGGTAGAGCACATCATCCGCGCCTGCTGCTTTCCATTGTGCACTGTGCCAAACAGGGAACGCATAGTTAGTAGTTTTGATATCTGCTATTGCTCGGACGTGTTCCACGGTTAAAAGCTTGACTCCTCGCTCATATTTTTCCTGAGAAGGAAAATCCAACGCTTCATTGAATATAAATAGATTTCCTTTGGTGGGACTAAAATGGTTTTCTGAGACTCCTCCTGTTAGGACCATTCGAATTCCTCCTTCTTTTAAGTCATTTTTATCAATAAGATCCAAGATAATTTGCCTTAAGTCCTCCTTGGAGTAGGGTAAATAAAGATGAGTTTTTTCAGCTGACCGGGTAAAGCGATCTAAGTAATCTTCCAAGAACATTGGAGTGTATTCTTGAGTCCTTAGAAAGTCAAAAATACCATACCCACGAATCAGTCCAATATCCATTGGATGAATCTGTGCTTGTGCAGTTTCTATGATGCCTTCATTGGCAAAACAATATGTTTTCATTTGTTTGGTTATTGATCCTGAATGTATTTAATTTGCAATTATGTTGCAAGTAATCAAAAGACTTTCTATCCCAAAAGCTGATTTCTTAGGAATGTCAGCTTCGGTTCTTTGTATGATACATTGCCTGGCTGTTCCATTGTTTGTATCTCTTGGCTTTATCGTCAAAAACATGGAAGGCCATCATGGGCATCATCATCATGACCATGATCATGGGCATTTCCATATTCATTGGGATTGGCATATGCTTGATTACCTCTTCATTATTTTAGCTTTAGCTGCGGTATATCAAGCTTCAAAGCAGGCCACTTCCCGTGCTATAAAATTAGCACTTTGGATGTCAGTTTCTATTTTTTCAATAGCTATTTTATTGCATGAGTGGCATAATTCAATGTTGTTAGTATCCTTGGTGGCATCTTTGGCACTTTTTGGGAGTCATTTAGCAAATTGGAAAATGCATAAAAAATGTAATATTTAAATATTTTTTTTTGTTTTGGGTGCTAAAATCCTTTTCTTTGCGATAAAACCGCTTAGAAGATGAAGAATATTTTTAAAATTTCTGCAAGTATTTTGCTTTTGACTTTGTTTATTAATGGTTGCAAGCAGGATCAAGTGGATGAAAATCAGATGCTTAAGCAAGAGGTGATTGATATTCATGATGAAGTGATGCCACGCATGGGGGAATTGCGTTCATTAAAGAAGTCCTTGCTTGAAAAAGTAGAAGCATTAGAGGCTGCAAGCGCTGATGCTAATGCAACCGATATTGAACGTCTCCGGGTCTATGCAGATGATCTGGAGGATGCCTTTGAAGGAATGTTTGTTTGGATGCGTCAATTTCAATCCAATTTCGAGGGCACAGAAGAAGAGGTTCATCAGTACTTGCTAGAACAAAAATTATTAGTTGAAAAAGTGAATAGAGATATCAAGTCTTCTATTGAAAATGCTAAAAAAGAATTAGGGAGCTAGTCGCTCCCTTTTTCATTGAGATATTTTTCGATATCAGAGGAACTGACAATTCCTCTAGATTCTCCCCAAATATTGTATAAATAAGTAGTTAATTTGGAAATTTCTATAGTGGTCAGTTTTGGATTTGCAGGCATTACACCATTGTATTCTATGCCGTTAACAATAATAGAGCCTTCCTGACCGTTTTTGATGATTCGAACAGTTCTTCCAATATCTTCTTTGAAATAATCTGCTCCATTGATAGGAGGAATAAGTCTTCCAAGCCCCATGCCATCTGAGCCATGACAATTTGCACAAAGATTTTCGTAGATGGTTTTCCCCTCTATGGCAAACTGTAAGACTTTACTGTCCCGAATATCTGCCAACCCTTTCTCACTATCGGGCTTATTACTTCCTTGGCAAGCTAGGAGTAAACTAACCATTATTGGAATTGCCCAGGTATACCTTTTCATTTTTATTGAAGTAATTTTGGGATATCTTTTATCAGACGATTGACTTGGTCTTCTTTTGTACCATCATAAAGTCCCCGGATTCTCCCTTGTTGGTCGATTAATATGAATGCACCGGAGTGTAAATATCCTCCCGGTTCATTTTGGTCTTCCATGGCAGTAGTCAGATAACTTGTCTGTCCGATTTCGAATATCTTCTCCTGATCTCCGGTCAAAAAATGCCAAGTAGAGGCATCTTCTATCCCAATGCGCTCGGCATATTCCTTCAATACTTCTTGGGTATCATGTGTTGGATCTATGGTATGGCTTAAGATTTGAAAATTAGCATTGCCTTTAAATTCCTCATACACACGAAGCATTTGAGCCTTCATAGTAGGGCAGATAGTGGGACAAGTGGTAAAGAAAAAATCTGCCACGTACACCTTTCCTGTGACATCCGAAGTACTGATCGTTTGTCCTTCTTGATTGATAAAGGAGAAGTCAGCAATTTTATGATAAATGGTGTCTTTGACCATCTTGCCTTCCATTTCAAATTCATTGATATAGGAATGACCCAATATCGGTAGTTTGCCACTGCCTTCTTCTTCACGCTCTTTTCCCGAACACGCAGCGGTCCACATGAGCAAACCGAGTACAATCCAGATTGATAACTTTTTCATGTTTATAAATTTATGCTTCTCTTACACGTTTATACCACTTGATGCCAAGCATCATTACCAGGCTCAATCCAATCAAGCCAACGATTCCCCATACTACGCTTATCAAACTTTTCAGTACTACCAGAAATACTATAGCAAACAACAGTACAGTAGACACTTCGTTCCACATGCGCAATTTCATGGAGCTAAGGGTGATTTTTCCTTTCTGAAGGTCTAGGTAAATCTTATGGCATATAAACTGGTATACGTATAACAACAATACAAAGATAAGTTTTGCTTGCATCCAACCCATTTCTGTAAACCCCCAACGGTAGGACAGGGTCCAAAAGCCAAAAATAAAGGTTAAAATCGCAGAGGGCCACGTGATGATGTACCACAAACGCTGAGCCATCAAGTTGAGGGTTGGAAGTAATATTTTTTGCTCTTCGGGAGTTTTGTCGTAGGCTTCTCGCTGATAAATAAATAAGCGAACTATGTAGAAAAGTCCTGCAAACCAAGTAACTATGAAAATGATGTGCAAAGCTTTGATATAATCGAATGCCATCTTTGAATTTTTCCTCTAAATTAAGGCTTATAATTCAAAACAGCTAGGATAATGAGTGCAAAGAACATGTTCTATCTACTAAGTTCAGTAGTAGGAGTTTTGATCATATGGTTTATTTATGAATCTTTCAGTCAGCCAGGTGTAGGACAATTGGAAGGTGAGTTCCAAGAGATGGCTTTTTACCGAAACGAGAATAATACAGGGCCAGTCAAACGTATTTATGCCGTCTATACGTCCAGCGAAAATCTGGTAGAAATGGAACAATACGGTAAATTCATGCCGCACACGAAGTATGGAACGACTACTGTTTATTTCTTTGACGATGTGCTCAATACTCCAAAAAATCTCAGGCCGAGTAATCCTCACTTTGAGTCAGCATATCAAGGCTCTTGTGTAGCTGTATACGAAAAAAATGCCATGGGGCAGGAATCTTTTCGGGTTCAACCTTTCAAATAATTTTCATACCTTCAAATAAAAATCAAAGTCTTGAGTAGTAGAAATCGATTTGCTCCAGAAGTTTATATCCAAGGTATTTTGTCAGGAGACCGTGTCCTTTTGAGTAGGGCCATCACCTTGGTAGAGAGTTCGCTTGAATCTGATAAGGTCTTAGCAGCTGCCGTGGTGGAGGGGATTTTACCTTATACTGGAAAATCTATCCGTGTAGGAATCACGGGTGTTCCAGGGGTTGGGAAGAGTACATTTATTGAGAGTTTTGGGGCTTTATTAGTCGACAAAGGCTATAAATTGGCTGTATTGGCTATTGATCCTTCCTCCCAGCAAACTAAGGGTAGTATTCTAGGCGATAAGACAAGGATGGAGACGCTCGCAAGAGATCAGCGGGCCTATATTCGTCCTAGTCCCGCAGGATCCACACTTGGAGGAGTTAGTGCCAAGACTAGAGAAGCCATGTTACTCTGTGAGGCATCAGGCTTTGACGTGATTATCATTGAGACTGTGGGGGTAGGACAATCGGAGATTGCGGTCAAAGGTATGGTTGATTTCTTTTTATTGCTGATGCTAGCCGGAGCGGGGGATGAGTTACAAGGAATCAAAAAGGGTATTGTGGAAATGTGTGATGCCTTGGTGATCAATAAGGCAGATGGAGAGATGGCTGAGGCAGCTAAGCGGGCCAAACGAGAATATGCCAATGCACTCCACCTTTTTCCGGCAAAAGAAAGTCTTTGGTTTCCCCAAGTCAAAGTCTGCTCTGGATTAACAGCTTCGGGCTTGCCAGAAATTTGGGAGATGATTCAGGAATACCATGACAAAGTACAAGCAAATGGATTTTTCGATGCCAACCGATCTCAACAGCGGGTCAATTGGATGCATGAACATATTAGATTCTTGTTGGAGACGACTTTTTATCAGCATCCGATGGTTCAAGAATCAATCAAAGAAATGGAAACAGGGGTAAAGAATGGCTCCTACTCTTCTATAGCCAAGGCCAAACAATTGGTAGAACTCTTTTATAAAAACCAATCAAAGTAAATAAAGTCCTTATATGGCCTTCATTTTGAATTTCTTTTTCAACTCATTGACAGCGTTTCTAAATGCTGTGTCAGTGTCCATCAAATCATTAACTGTTTGCACGGCATGGATTACCGTACTGTGGTCTCTGCCCCCAAAATGATAACCAATTGATTTTAGCGAGTGATTGGTGAACTCCTTGGCAAAGTACATTGCTACCTGACGGGCAGTCACGATTTCTTTCTTTCGGGTTTTTGCTTTCAAATCATCGACTTTGATATCAAAGTAATCAGCGCAAGTCTTTTGGATAAAGTCAATACCAACTTCCGTTTCAATATCTTTGACAATATTTTTCATGATCGTTTTGGCCAAAGCCAAATCGATTTCCACTCTGTTGAGAGAGGCATGTGCAATAAGGGAAATTAAAACGCCTTCTAGCTCGCGTACGTTGGTGTCAACTGTGTAGGCAAGGTATTCGATCACATCATCAGGAATAAATATGCCCTCTGTTTGCATTTTTCGCTTGATAATGGCTACACGGGTTTCAAAATCAGGCATCTGCAAATCAGCTGTCAGACCCCATTTGAACCGGGATACCAATCGCTCTTCAAGACCTTTTAGATCCTTCGGCGGACAATCAGAGGTCATGATGATTTGCTTTTTATTTTGATGCAAATGGTTGAAGATATGGAAAAACATTTCCTGTGTCCTGTCTTTACCAGCTAAAAATTGGATATCATCGATGATCAAAACATCCACCTGCATGTAGAAATTGGTAAATGGCTTAATATTTCCATCTTTAATTGCATCCAAAAATTGGGTCACAAACTTTTCTGAGGAAACATATAAAACAAATTTTTCCTCAGGTCCATTTTTGATTTCATTTCCAATTGCCTGCACCAAGTGTGTTTTACCCAACCCCACACCTCCATATACCATCAATGGGTTGAATGAAGTAACACCTGGTTTGGTCGCGACGGCATATCCGGCAGACCTTGCCAATCGGTTACAGTCTCCTTCTATGTAAGTGCCAAAGGTGTAGTTTGGATTTAAATTGGATTGTAGCAATAATTCATCATTCAGGGAAGGCATAGCAAATGGACTTTTACTTTCTTCCTGATTGCTGTTATGCTTTTTTGGAGGATTTCCCGTAGCGGTACCGTGAGGTAGATTAACTACATACGGCTGATTTTGAGAATTACCACGGTCTACAACCACTGCATACTCCAAGCGACCATTTGGCCCAAGGATGGATTTGATTGCTAATTTGAGTTGATTGATATAATTGTCCTCCAACCATTCGTAAAAAAATTGACTTGGAACCTGAATAGTAAGGCTACTGCCCTCCAGCTTCACTGGATTGATTGGCTTGAACCAAGTATTGAAACTTTGCTCATTGACATGCTGTTCGATCACACGCAAGCATTCATTCCAAACTGCTGTAGCCTCTACACTCATGAACGATATTCTAAAATCTTTTTATTTAGGACAGGATTACTTCCTTGCAAAAATCAAGGGCATCAAAGTTGACAAAAATATGTCTAAATTAAAAATCAATTCTGCTACAAATTTGAATTATATGTGGATAACTTTTGTATCTATTTGTGCTATTGGGCTTTTTCCATCGAAGGTGAAATCTACTTTCCCAAGTCTTAATGCTCCAGTACCTACTTGATTTACAAGTGTTTGAAATCCGTTTGGACCAGAGACCTGTGTTGGTTTTTCCAGAAATGAATGGGTATGGCCTCCAATGATCAAATGTATTCCTTCCACTTGGGAAGCCAACTTGAGGTCGTCAATTTTATTGGTGCGATAGGAATATCCCAAATGAGAAAGACAAATTATCAAATCACATTTTTTGCGCTGAAGCTCCTGGACCATTTCTGATGCCACAGCAACAGGATCTAAATAGGTGGTATTTCCATAGTTTTTCTTCCCTACAAGTCCTTCCAATTGAATACCCAGTCCAAATACACCTACTTTGATTCCCCCTTTTTTAAATATCCGATAAGGCTCAAATGTATTTTTTAAAATGGTATCAGAGAAGTCATAGTTGGCAATCAGATGAGTAAAGTTGGCATGTGAAAGTTGATTCGCTATTCCTTCCAATCCATTGTCAAACTCATGATTACCTAAAGTGCCTGCATCATACCCCATCTTGCTCATGAGACGAAATTCAATTTCACCCCCATAGAGATTGAAGTAGGGTGTGCCCTGAAATACATCACCAGCATCAAATAGCAACACATGCTCTTCTTCAGATCGGATTTTGTCCACGACTGTACCCAATCGGTTCATCCCCCCTAAATTGGAATTTCTCCCTCCATCATTAGGAAAGGGCTCAATCCTGCTATGCATATCATTGGTGTGGAGAATAGTAATTTTTTTGCTTTTAGGCGCAGCTAACAGTTGATTCCCTAAAAAGCTAACACCTACTCCGGTTAGAACTGTGTTCTTTATAAATATCCTTCTGTTCATCTGCTTATTCAATTATTTGTCTTCCTTCTATGCTTGCGTTGATAAGGTTACCAGCAGCAGTTTCTTTTTTGATTCTATTAATCAAGATATCGCGTAAGACAATGTCCGTCTCCTCCTTTCGAGTCAATGGAACCAAAAAGCTCATGTTATCTCCCCCATTGGCGATGTAATCATTAGCAGCAAGGAGATAAGTTCTTTCTTCTGAAAGTGTCTGTCCATTGATTAAAATTTCTTTGATTTCTCCTTGAATACTCTGGTAACTTAGCCCAGCTATTCCAAGGTTCCTTCCTCTTGCGGCGTAATTGACAAGTTCACGTATGCCTGCTGCGTCGATTACTAGTACTTGGAGATAGTTGTCAAAAGGTGATATTTCGTAAATGGTTCCCAGTTTAATGTCTCCTTTTGGAAGAATATTTCGAATGCCTCCATTGTTCATAATGGAAATATCAATGGTATAACCAAGAGTTTCTTCAGCAAACGCTTTTTGGAAATCAGTAATCAAATTTCCAAGTTTACTTTCCCCTAAACCTTCTTTGGTCAGTTCTTCTTCACTTTGTCCAATCACTGCATTCATTTCTGCTTCTAGAGCTTCTTTGAATGGCTGAAGAAAACTATTGATTTCCTCTTTTACTTCCACATTCTCTGAAATAGCAATAAATTGACCTGTTCCAGAAGGAGTTAAACTAGGACTACAAGCAAATAAAGATACTGCAATTAGAAAACTGTATATAGATTTTAGCAAATGCTTTGACTTTCGCATGTTCTTTTGATTCAAAATAATGGGTTTTGAAACTAATAGGAGCTATTTTTGACTGGCAAGATACGCCATCCCATGCAAATTATCCGAACAATGGGAGTTACTTTACACAAATTTAATCTTTATAGCATAGCCCAATATGACTCAATCGCTTTTTGAATCCTTTCCTAAAGTATCCAAGGAGGAATGGATTGCACAGGTTACCAAAGATCTGAAAGGTAAGGGTTTCGTTGAAACACTTACATCGACCACAGCCTCAGGATTGAAAATTCAACCCTTTTTCACAGCTGAAGACAATAAGGGGTTGGAATTTATTGAGCCTTACAGAAACTTGAATAATACTCTCCCTGAAATTCCCGGAATCGGTCCTAGAGTTTGGTCAAATGTCCACTATGTAAAAGTAGTGGAAGAGCAATCAGCGAATAAAAGAATTTTGGAAGCCCTTACTAATGGAGCAGATGCTATCCGGTTGGAGTTGAGGGGTGGTGAAAATTTCCATGTGCTACTCAAGGATGTTCATTTGCAATACATACAGGTGTTTTTAGATCCACTTGGATCTCCCGTAGCCATTTTGAAAGAGTTTTTACATTATCTGAAAGAAATCGAATTCCCCGCAGATCAACTGCAAGGTGCCTACATGTGGGGAGGGTTAGTGTATGCATTACGTTTCAAAAACTCCCTATCAGAACTAGTAGAGGATGCCTTTCAATTACTTGAACTATCAAATAGTTTTCAAGGCTTCAAAGTAATTGGGATTGTAGGAACTTATTATCACAATGCTGGAGCAAATGCCATTCAAGAGCTAGCGTATGCCTTTGCTTCTTGGATGGATCTAGCTGAGCGGTTGATTCAGAAAGGAGTGGATGTAACCTATTTAGCTTCCAAAACTTTTGTCGGGACGGCTGTAGGAAGTGATTTTTTTGAGGAGATTGCGAAAATTAAAGCTTACAGAATATTCTTTCATCAGTTACTCAGTTTGTATAAGGTTACAATTGATCCAGCTTCGATTTTCATCTACACTTCAACCAGTCAATGGACAAAAACCCAGAAAGACTTACATACCAATATGATCCGAAATACCTCCGAAGCGATGGCGGCTGTAATCGGTGGATGTAATGCACTCCATGTACTGCCTTTTGATCAAGCAACCAAAGAGGCTGAGGCATTTTCGCTTCGCATGAGTCGAAATATCTCTTCCATTTTACAAGAAGAGAGCTATCTCAATAAAGTAATGGATCCCACAGCAGGAAGCTATTATATTGAAAACCTCTTAGTGCAACTATTAGAAGCTGCGAAAGATAAGCTTGCAGTCATTGAACAAGAGGGAGGTTGGTGGCATTTGTATGCATCTTATCAAATGCAGGAAGAAATTAAGTTGACCAGACAACGAAAGCAACAGGATGTGGTAGATGGAAATACAGTGATTGTTGGAGTGAACAAATATCCAAATAAGTCTGATATTCCAACATTTAACAGCCAAGCTCAAGAAGCCAATTGGCAAATATTACCGTCCAGATTTTCCCTGTTAAGCGAACTTTAAGCAATGAGCATCATGAGACCATCAATAGATCAATTGGATTTTAAAAAACTGAAGACTCAAAAACCGGAGATTTCAGCAACTTGGGATACAGCAGAGAAAATTGGTGTACCTGCCATTTTTGATACTGAAAGTATCGAACAACTATCCCATCAAGGCTATGCTGCTGGTATTCCACCATATTTAAGGGGGCCTTACAGTACCATGTACGTCATGAGGCCTTGGACCATTCGACAGTACGCGGGCTTTTCTACTGCTGAGGAATCTAATGCTTTTTACAGACGAAATCTAGCTGCAGGGCAAAAAGGGCTTTCTGTGGCTTTTGACTTGGCAACCCACCGGGGATATGATTCTGATCATCCACGTGTAGTAGGTGATGTGGGGAAAGCAGGCGTGGCCATTGATTCCATATTGGACATGAAAATCTTATTTGATGGGATACCATTGGATCAGATGTCTGTATCCATGACCATGAATGGGGCAGTTATTCCTGTGTTGGCATTTTACATCGTAGCTGCTGAGGAGCAGGGAGTGAAACCCGAGCAATTAAGCGGGACCATTCAAAATGATATTTTGAAGGAGTTTATGGTGAGAAATACCTATATCTATCCACCATTGCCCTCCATGCGTATCATTGCGGATATTTTTGAGTTTACTTCTCAAAAAATGCCCAAATTCAATTCCATTTCCATATCAGGCTATCACATGCAGGAAGCAGGAGCTACAGCGGAATTAGAGTTGGCTTATACCTTAGCGGATGGCTTGGAATATCTCCGTACAGGAATTGCTGCAGGATTAGATATAGACGAATTTGCTCCACGCTTATCCTTTTTCTGGGCAATTGGAATGAATCATTTTATGGAGATTGCTAAAATGCGGGCAGGGCGTTTGCTTTGGTCCAAAATTGTGCAACAATTTAATCCCAAAGACCCCAAGTCCTTAGCATTGCGTACCCATTGTCAAACCTCCGGCTGGTCTTTGACGGAGCAAGATGCATTCAATAATGTGGCTCGAACTGCAATAGAGGCAATGGCAGCAGCCATGGGTCATACCCAATCCTTGCATACCAATTCTTTTGATGAGGCCATTGCTCTCCCTACGGATTTTTCAGCCCGGATTGCAAGAAATACACAATTGTATCTCCAAGAAGAAACCGGAATTACCAAAGTCGTGGACCCTTGGGGTGGCTCACATTATGTGGAGTATCTGACAGATCAATTGGTTCAAAAAGCTTGGGCGTTGATTCAAGAAGTAGAAGAGCTTGGAGGGATGGCCAAAGCAATTGAGGCGGGGATTCCTAAGATGCGGATTGAAGAAGCTGCCGCAAGAAAGCAGGCGAGAATCGATAGTGGAAAGGATGTAATAGTAGGTGTGAATCGGTACGAGACGGATGAGCCTTCCAATTTTGAGATTTTGGAAGTGGATAATCAGTCTGTACGAGAATCTCAATTGAAACGCCTTGCACAATTAAAACAAGAAAGAGACCAACAAGCAGTTCAGCAAGCATTGGAAGCCATTACGCATGCTGCAAAGACTGGTGAAGGGAATTTATTGGCATTAGCAGTAGAAGCAGCAAGGGTAAGAGCTACCTTGGGAGAAATATCAGATGCTATGGAAAAAGAATTTGGAAGGCACAAAGCGACTGTTAAATCCATTTCAGGGGTGTATTCAGGAGAGGCTAAGGATGATCAGACATTCAAGCAAGCCAAAGAATTGGCAGATAAATTTGCAAGTTTGGAAGGGAGAAGACCGCGGATTATGGTTGCTAAAATGGGGCAGGATGGACATGATCGTGGAGCAAAAGTGATCTCTACCGGATTTGCAGACTTAGGTTTTGATGTAGATATCGGACCACTATTCCAAACGCCTGAAGAAGTGGCCATGCAGGCTGCGGAAAATGATGTACATATCGTGGGAGCCTCATCCCTGGCGGCAGGCCACAAAACACTTGTACCTGCTCTGATTCAAGAGTTGAAACGATTGGGTAGAGAGGATATCATGGTGATTGCGGGGGGGGTGATTCCACCGAAAGATTACGATTTCCTGTATGAAGCGGGAGTAGCTGCGGTATTCGGACCTGGTACGGTATTATCGAAGGCGGCAATTGAAATTTTGTCAAAACTAATCGAAGAATAAGAAACCAAAAGCAGTATGGAGGGGAGAAAGATCGGATTAATTTATGATGATGAGTTACTGGAAAAAGTGGAAAAGAGTATAGTTCCTTTACTTTCCAAAGCAAATGAGGTAGCTATGTTTCCCTACAGTGAACTCAGAAATTTAGATTGTTCCGATCTTCAGTTCTTATTGGTGTATCTATCAGATGCTCAGCTACATGAACTTATTGAAGATTTGATTGGTAATCCGGTTAAGTTAGGATTTTTGCCTCATCCGGATATGAAAGAAGCCCGTCAAGGTTTTGGTGTATCTACAAGCCTCGAGGATAATATCCGTTATTTATTGCAGGATAGGGAGGCTTTCCAAGTAGATGTTTTATTAGCAAATGAAAAACCTATTCTCAATCAATTGGTCATAGGGAAAACATTTAGCATGCTTTCCACCCCAAGCTTGGAGAGTAGTTGGTTTAAAAGGTTCAATCGAAAAATAGCTAATTTTTTCAGAGTTTTTCAGCGTGTCAGCCTTCAGAAATTTAAAATCAGTTGGGAGGAAACTGCAAAAGAAGAAAATTCTAAAGAGTTGGAGACGGCTGCTTTGGGAATGATTGTCGTTCAACATGGGAAAAGTTCCCTCTTGTCTCGGAGATATATTGAGGAGTCTTATGCGAATGATGGGTTGTTTCACACATTGATTCATGCACCTAAAAGTATTTTGGAGATACTTAAGTTTGCTATACAGGGGATCTTTAGAAATAATAAGAATCAACGACTTCCTGACTATGTGGCGCATATTAAGACGGACAAGTTAATAGTTAAAAGTGATTCGCCTATCAGTTATAATTTGGATAATACCTTACTAAGTTCCAAAGAACTTCACTTGGAGGTGAAACCCAATGCGCTTCGGATTATTCCAGGAGAATTTCTTCAGGTCAATACAGTGAAAGACAGTGCGAAAATTTTCAAAGTCAATCAATTGCCCAAAGGTGAGCTTAAGCAAGAGCTGCTCAAGGGTTATTTGCCTTTTACCAATCACGCGACAACGGAGGAATTTAAATGGCTATTTACTGCACTGAGGGAAAACTCAAAGGTAAGTTCCTCTTACCTAGTGCTTATGGCACTTTCTACGATGATTGCTGCTTTTGGACTTTTTGGAGATTCCAGTCCGGTAATTATTGGAGCAATGATTTTAGCTCCGCTGATGTCACCTATCATTTCCTTAGCCATGGGAGTGTTACGTCAGGACTCCTCCCTGATAAAGGATAGTATATTTACGATTTTAATGGGGCTCTTGGTAGGTTACTCGTTTGCTATTTTGATCACCTGGTTGACACCCTTACAAACACCCAATCAGGAGATATTGGCTCGCATACGTCCCAATTTGTTGGATTTAGGTGTTGCTGCCGCTTCTGGAGTAGCGGGAGCATATGCCCATGCAAAAAAGGAAGTAGCTAAAACACTTGCAGGTGTTGCCATAGCAGTTGCTTTAGTTCCTCCTTTGGCGGTATCAGGAATAGGTTTAGGATGGGCAGACTGGCAAATCTTCTTTGGGGCATTGTTGTTGTTGGGGACCAACTTGGCAGGGATGGTATTAGCGGGTGCTTTGACATTTCTGGTGTTAGGTTTTAGCCCTTTTCATCTCGCCAAAAAAGGACTGCTCATTTCCTTGATTCTTGTATTGATTATCAGCACACCACTCGGCTTTGGTTTTTCCCGAATGGTCAAAGAAAATAAATTGGTTCAGACTCTCAGTGGGCGCGAAATAGAGATGGGGAAACTTCGGAATGTATCTATCATTCAAATGAATCCAATGCGGATTTCATTGACATTGGTATCGGATTCCCCATTAGATTTTGAAGAGTTAGAGGCTGCCAAAAGGGAAATCGAGCAGCTTGTAGGGAGTGAGGTAGAGCTTGAATTGACCCTAGCCATTCGTTTTTAACTCTTTGTAGACTTAACTTTTTGTAAATATCAAAGAAAATAGTTCTAATGACGTGATAAAGGACCAAACAAAGTGTACAATTACTCGTTGGACTCATGTATCTTTTCACTAATTTTCGTGTATGATACTTATAGCAGAACTAAACCTTGCCCTGCCTTGGCAGAATCCCGTTCTTATTTTTGCTTCAATTCTGTTTATTATCTTATTTGCTCCAATCATACTGAATCGGTTTAAAATACCACAATTGATAGGGTTGATTGTAGCAGGGGCAATAATAGGTCCCAATGGTGTCAATCTTCTGGAGCGAGATAGTAGTGTGGTACTTTTTGGAACGGTAGGTTTATTATACATCATGTTTTTGGCTGGATTAGAAATTGATATGGCTGAATTCAAAAAGAACTCTAGTAAATCTTTAGTCTTTGGATTGTACACATTTTTGATTCCGATGATCTTAGGAACTCTTGGAGGGTTATATATTTTGGAGTTTTCGCTGCCCACCTCAGTATTGCTAGCTTCAATGTTTGCTTCGCATACCTTATTGGCTTACCCAATTATTTCAAAAATGGGAATAGTCAAAAACAAAGCTGTCAATATAGCTGTAGGAGGGACAGTAATTACGGATACCTTGGCCCTTTTGGTGTTGGCAGTAGTGGTCGGTATGTCTGCTGGAGAAATTACTTCAGATTTCTGGATCCGATTGGGGATATCCATGGTCATCTTCTCTGCAATTATTGTGTTTGTATTCCCAATTATCGGTAGATGGTTTTTTAAGAAATTTGATGATAGCGTTTCCCAATATGTTTTTGTCTTAGGTCTGGTCTTCTTAGCTGCGTTTTTGGCTGAAGCAGCAGGAGTCGAGGCTATTATTGGAGCTTTCTTAGCGGGTTTGGCTATCAATAAATTGGTGCCTCACACCTCCCCTTTGATGAATAGAATTGAGTTTGTCGGTAATGCTCTCTTTATTCCATTTTTCCTGATTGGTGTAGGGATGTTGATAGATTTTCGCGTGTTTTTCAATGATTTTGAGACCATTAAGGTGGCTATTGTCATGACTGTAATTGCCACTTTTTCAAAGTACTTAGCGGCATTGTTGACTCAAAAGACCTATAAATTCTCTGCTGCTCAACGTGATGTTATTTTTGGTTTGAGTAATGCACAGGCAGCAGCTACTTTGGCAGCGGTATTGGTGGGATATAAAATAATTGTGGGTGAAGACGCAAATGGAGAGCCTATAAGGTTACTTGGGGAAAGTATTTTGAATGGAACGATTCTGATGATTTTAGTGACTTGTACAGTTGCGTCTTTTGTCGCACAAAAAGGTGCTGCCAAATTAGCTTTGGAAGAAGCTGAAGGAGAAGAAGAAAGTGATGAAGAAGAAGCAGATGAAAAAATCCTGATTCCAATCAATTACCCAGATAGTATTGAAGAATTGGTTCATTTGGCAGTTACCATCAAAAGCCAATCCAAAAAGAATTCACTTATTGGCCTCAACATTATTCCATCCGATTCTGAGGATTCTTCTAAGGAAAAGCATGCAAAGAAGCTGCTAGAGAAGGCAAGTATCTGCGCAGCTGCAACCGATAATCAGTTAATAGAGCTGGTGAGATATGATTCCAATATTGTGAATGGAATCACGAATGTGGTCAAAGAAAATAAGGCTACGGATATTATTCTTGGTCTTCATAAGGACCAAGGAATTTCAGGCTCTTTTTTAGGTAAGCTTACAGAAGGAATTTTGAGTAAAATCAATGTGACAGCCATGATTTATAACAGTGTACAGCCTCTGAATACAGTTGGACGCTATGTGGTAGTCATTCCCCCTCAAGCTGAAAAAGAAATGGGTTTTGCTTTCTGGTTGCTTCGTGTTTGGAATATCGGCAGGAATACAGGGGCGAAGCTGTCCTTCTTTGGTACAAAAGACACGCTGTTTTACATTAAACAGGTTCAAAAGAAATTTAGTGTAGAGGCAAAATTCAATGAATTTTCGGATTGGGAAGATTTTTTGATTCTTTCTAGGGAGTTAAAAGAGAATGATGCTTTAGTGGTTGTGATGAGTAGAAAAAGCGGGGATTCCTATGATCCGATGATGGAGCGTTTACCAAAGTATTTGAATAAGTATTTCAAAAACAACAATTACATCCTTGTCTATCCTATGCAATTTAACTTTGATGATAAAGGATACACGTCCTATGGAGGAACTCCGTTACTGAAGCCCCTAATTGCCGGAGTGGATAATTTAGAAAATTTTGGTCAGGTGGTAGGGCAGCTTTTTAAAAAGAAATAGTATCACAGTATCATGATGGTGGAGGAAAAAAAAGGGGCTTCAAAGCCCCCTATTTTAATTATCTTCTCCTCTTAGTTTGAAAATAGCCCCTTCCAATTTATCTGAAATCCGTATTTGGCAAGCAAGTCTGCTGGTTGGGAAATATTCTGGTAGATTTTCTAATTGATCAAGCTCTGCATCAGTAGCATCACCAAGCCCATCCTGCCCATCCAAGACTTCCACATGACAGGTTGCACACAAAGCCATTCCACCACAAGTTGCTAAAACTGGATATTCAGAGGCTTTTAAAATTTCCATTAAGCTGAGCCCCATATCATCCGGTGCTTCAACTTCCTGACGGTTGCCGTCGTGATCTTCGATGGTGAATTTTATCATTGTTTGGGATATTAAAAGGCATTTACGCCATTGACAGTGGTGTATTTAAAGCTTAATTTTTGGTCAGGATAAACATACTTGAATGCCGAGTGCATCATGATAGCTGCCTCATGGAAACCGCAAAGAATCAATTTTAGCTTACCTGGGTAAGTATTGATATCACCTATCGCATAGATACGGTCTACACCCGTAGAGTAATCTCTCGTGTCTACCTCAATCGCACTTTTGTCAATATTCAATCCCCAATCAGCAATTGGACCCAATTTCGGACTTAATCCGAATAACGGGATCAGATAATCCGCCTCCAAATTGAGTTCTTCCTTGTTTTTGGTTTCTAAGGTTACTGTTTCCAGTTTTCCATTTCCTGAAATTTCTTTTAGGTTTGCTGAAAGGATAAGGTCAATCTTCCCATTGCTAGCCAAGTCAAAAACTTTAGCAGCAGAGTCTGGCGCACCTCTGAAAGTCTCATTTCTGTGCACCAAAGTTACTCTCTTGGCAATTTTAGCCAAATAGATAGTCCAATCCAAAGCTGAATCACCACCACCAGCAAGCACTACGTTTTTATCACGGAAAGTCTCAGGATTTTTCACCATATAGGTCACTCCCTTGCCTTCGAAGGCTTCTAGATTTTCTAGGGCTGGCTTTCTTGGCTCAAATACTCCTAGCCCTCCTGCGATAACGATTACTTGTGCATGAACTTGCGTTTTATCATTAGTTGTAATGATAAATGAACCATCTTCCTGCTTTGCCAAATGATCTACTCGCTCACCTAGGGTAAAGGTTGGTTTGAAAGGCTTGATCTGCTCCATCAAATTATCCACCAATTCCTGCGCTTTCACTTCAGGATATCCAGGAATGTCATAGATTGGTTTTTGTGGGTAAATTTCTGAGAGTTGCCCACCTACCTGAGGTAAGTAATCAATCAAATGGCACCTCATTTTCAATAAACCTGCCTCAAAAACAGCGAATAGACCTACAGGTCCAGCTCCAATAATGCAAATGTCGGTAGTAATCATGTTGTTTTTTTTTCTAAACCAGTTGTATGCTGATTTGTTCGTGCAAATATAATTAGTGTAACAACTATTGTAACTATTTTTTAACCATTATCTTCCAGATTGGTGTAAATGGTGTTTAAAATCCGTTTGAACTCTTCAAAATCCTGTTGGTCGAGATTTTTCCATGCTTTTTCACGTATACCTGCCACCAATGGTCTTAATTCATTCACTTTAGCTTGTCCTTCTTCGGTCAAAACCAATTGAAAAGAGCGTCGATCTTGCGGATGCGGGACTCTTGTGACATAGCTTTTTTTGCACAGGATATCTATAATTCTTGTAAGTGTGGGCTGATCTTTGAATACCAGTTGTGCCAATTCAGACTGGCTGAGTAGCTCATTTTCGGAAAGGTTTTTCAATACCAGCCATTGGTCAACAGTGATTCCAAAGTCTCCTAGTTTGAATTTTTGTTGGGCGTACTGCTTAACCTTCCTTGCTGTCCTGTCCAACAAAAATGAATATTTACTGAATTGTTCCTGTGTCATACAAATAATTAGTGTGACAAATATATGGATTATTCCAAAGGATTAAAAATCAAAGGGAATTAGCCAGTATCAGGTGTCTTCTCTTCTATAAATTAGATTTCCATCCTTGTCCCATTCTGCTCGGATAAATGGCCTGAAGTTTTTGGTGAAGGGTTGTTCCTGATATTGAATCTCTCTTCTGCGGATAGTTTTAGTTTGATGATCCCAATATTCCGTCCATAAACCAACTTTTTCTCCATAGCGATACTCACCTGTTACAGCTACTTGACCGCTTTCATGGAAGTGGAAAAAATTACCCTCAGCCAATTCGTATTCAATAGGGATCAACTTTTCAATTTTATTGTCCTCTCTATTATAATAGGTTATTCTGGAGTCTTTTGGCCAACCTTCCTGAAAATGTAATTTGTCAGTCAAAATACTCTTTCCATCAAAAAACATCCAAGTTCCATGGCGGGTACCAAAGTAATAGTGACCACTTTCCACAAGGGTTTCATCTACATAACGTTCGTAAGGTCCGTGAAGTAAATAACCTTTGGAGGAGTCCCATTTTTCTTTACGGACCACTTTTTCAGAGCGATCATACCAATAGACGTCTCGAATGTAGGGGTCGATTTCTCGCTTGACATTGACTACATTGAAAATCTGCCAATTTACTTGATTTCTAAAAGTCTGTTTGATTCGGACTTTCCTCGTTTGCTCTCCGTAATAAATATTTTTCTTTGTTTTCTTTTTTTCAGCACGGTCTTTTTGCTTTTTTTCCTCATCATCAAACAATAACAATGGAAGCGTGGTGGGTAGTAGGCGATCAGAAACTACCCCACTGGAATCTGGATCTACCAATTCCGTATCTTTTTTTTTCTTGCGCTGTCCGTAGCTAGTGGAGGCAAGACAAATGAAAATCACAGAAAATAGCAAGAATCTATGCATACTTATCGATGTAACGCCAAGTGATGGATTTTATTTTGATATAAATGTAAGAAGCATTCATCAAATCCCCTTGAAGTTTAGAATTAATCCGCTGAATCCTTAATTTTGGGTCAGCAAAATAAACAACCAAAAATGAATTCAATCCTATCAGACCGCATCAATCAGATGGAAGAATCGGCCACTTTGGCCATGGCCAAAAAAGCCAGGGAGTTAAAGTCCCAAGGAATCGATATTATCAGTTTAAGTTTGGGGGAACCCGATTTCAAAACGCCTGTTCATATTCAACAGGCAGCGAAGGACGCTATTGACGAAGGCAAATACTTCGCTTATCCTCCGGTAGCTGGGTACCAGGATTTGAGAGAGGCGATTGCTAAAAAGCTTAGAAATCAAAATAACATCACCGATGCTAAAGCTGAGAATATCGTAGTATCAACTGGCGCCAAACACAGCATTGCAAATGTCTTTATGTGTATGCTGAATGAGGGAGATGAGGTAGTGATTTTTTCTCCTTACTGGGTAAGCTATGCCGAAATTATCAAGTTAGCAGGGGGTGTTCCGGTGTTGATCGAAGGTGGGATTGAAAATAATTTCAAAGCTACTGCCGCTCAATTGGAGGCAGCCGTTACGGACCGTACAAAAGCTGTCATTTATTCTTCTCCATGCAATCCAACCGGTTCGGTATTTAGCAAGGATGAATTAATAGCTATTGCGGAAGTCGTTCAAAAACGATCAGATATTTATGTTATTGCAGATGAGATATATGAGTTGATCAACTTTACTGGCGAGCATTTTAGTATTGGCTCTTTGCCTGGGATGTTTGAGCGTACGATTACTGTCAATGGGTTTTCGAAAGGATACGCCATGACTGGTTGGAGAGTAGGGTATATTTGTGCTCCGTTATTTATCGCTAAAGCTTGTGAAAAAATGCAAGGACAATTTACTAGTGGAGGTACGGGTATTGCCCAGCGTGCGGCTTTAGCAGCAATCGCAGGTGATCAAACACCTTCGGTAGAAATGGAAAAAGCCTATCTCAAAAGAAGAGATTTGGTATTGAAGGGATTACAAGCTATCCCTGGTATAGAGACGCATATTCCAGAAGGTGCTTTTTACTTTTTCCCTGATGTAAGCTCCTTTTTCGGTAGAAAAGCGGGTGATTTTGTTATCTCGAATGCCGATGATTTCTGTATTTATCTATTAGAAAAAGCGAATGTATCCTTAGTGACAGGTGAAGCTTTTGGCGCTCCAAAGTGTGTGCGAATTTCTTATGCTGCTTCTGAGGAAGAATTGACTGAGGCTTTAAACAGAATTTCTAAAGCCTTGAGTCAAGTTTCTTAAAAGGTTTAGTACTTTACTTTCATACTATTTAGTAATCAATTTCCGTCAATAGACAGTTTCGCATGTCTGTTGGCGGGATTTTTTTTTGATTAACTGAACAATCAAATTGCATTAAAGCAAGAAAAATTTAATTATACCAATTGTATTCTTGCTTGTCATGTGATGGTTTTGAACCTTTTACTTTTGAGTTGAAATGGAAACTTGGGTTCTTAAAAAAGCTAGACAAAGCAAAAAATTGTATATGAAATGCATTAAAATGATAGTTTTATGAGCATATGAAGAAACTCTAATTCTTTTTATGGAGGTTAAACTTAGTTGGGTAAAAAATTTATCCGCATTTTTTTTACAGATAACTTGCTGTTAAACTAAATGTGGATGGCATTTTTTTGGTAAAAAATCAAAAAAAACCACGAGTATTTTCTTGCTTATCAAATTTATTTTTATGTATCTTTGTGACGGGTGATTAAGCAACTTTTTCTGCTTTGGTTTTTAGACAACATCAATGAAGGTTATTGTGAGAATTAATTTTTTCTGACCTTCTTTGAACTTATCCTTCTCTTATGAACTTCTAAAATAGATGTCCCAAATAAGTTAGTTCGATGAGATTTTATTTTCTCCTATTATTTTGTTTCACGATTACCTTGGAGTCTTTTGGGCAATTTCAGCCTGATACGACTTATTTTGAAAATTATCCGGAGCAGCTCACGACAAGATTTTATACCTCTAGGAAATACACGTCATTCCTTGTAAGAGATCAAGTGACCGATCAATCTTACAGGTTTGAGCCTAATAGTACCTTGAATCTTGGAGTTGGGGCGACTTATGATGATTTCACACTCAATTTGGCTTATGGGTTTGGGTTTATGAATCCCGATAGAGGTACTGGGCAAACCAGATATTTGGATTTGCAGGCGCATATGTATCCGAATAAATTTGTGATTGATTTTTTTGGTCAATTATATCGGGGTTATTATCTGTTAGATGATCTCAGGGCAGGGGAGGAGGATATCTTTATTTTGCCTGAGATGCGAATGCGACAAATAGGGTTGAATATTCAATATTTGGTTAATGGTGAGCAATTATCCTTGAAAGCGGCCTTTCTCCAAAGTGCCTGGCAAAAGAAGTCGGCAGGTTCGCTTGTAATTGGCGTAGAGGCTTACGGTAGTCGAGTGAGTAATAATGGTCTTATTTTGCCTCCATCACCTGAACTATCGGTACAACGGAATTTTGATAGAATTGCGTCCATTGATTTTGGCCCCAATGTCGGTTATGTGCACACCTTGGTATTTGCAAAGCACTTTTTTATTACAGGAATGATTTCTGCTAATTTGGCTGTCAACCGTGTTTCTATGGATGTGGAAGGGATACGAGAGGTTAATTGGGGTATGAGTCCCAATATTTTCTGGAGAGGATTTGTAGGGTATAATTCTGATCGTTGGTCTATTAATGCGAACTATGTGCAAAACAGGGTGCGCAATCAGACCATCAACGATATGGAGAGCGTTTTTTTGGTTGGGAATTACCGGGTTAATTTTGTTTACCGATTTATACCCGGCTCTCAGCTACAGCCTAGATTGGATTTTTTTAGTCCAAAACGAATCATTGGGAGCTTGAAAAAGTAGCTTTTTTTGAGGGCTTCCACGCTTTTATTCTTTAGCTTTACATCCGTATCACACAATAAATCCAAAACCATGTCCACTCAATTCGGAATTAAAGAAGTCTTGCAAAGACTTGGTGTTTCTTCAGAAAATAAAGGTACATCTACCGGTAATCACTGGTTGGATAGCTCTGGAGCTTATTTTGAATCTGTTTCCCCCGTAGATGGGACCGTTATTGCACGTGTGCAGGCAACAGATGCCGCAGGGTATGAGGCGGTAGTTTCTAAGGCATTGGAAGCTTATCAAACATGGAGAACTATGCCTGCTCCTCAACGTGGTGAAATCATCCGTCAAATCGGAAATGCATTGCGAGAGGTCAAAGATGATTTAGGTAAGTTAGTTTCCTACGAAATGGGAAAATCCTATCAAGAAGGCTTAGGAGAGGTGCAGGAAATGATTGATATCTGTGATTTTGCAGTAGGTCTTTCCCGTCAATTATATGGCTTGACCATGCATTCAGAGCGCCCAGGCCATCGCATGTACGAACAATGGCATCCCTTAGGTATCGTTGGAATCATTTCGGCCTTTAATTTTCCGGTTGCGGTTTGGTCATGGAATAGCATGATCGCTTGGGTTTGTGGAGATGTATGTATTTGGAAGCCTTCTGAAAAAGCACCTATTTCCGGGATTGCTTGTCAGCATATTGTTTCTAAAGTTTTTGCGGCTAATAATCTTCCAGAAGGGCTTTCTGGTTTGATTATGGGCGATTATAAGGTAGGGGAGCTCATGACAACGGATACGAGAATCCCATTGATATCTGCCACAGGCTCTGTAAGAATGGGTAAAATCGTGGGTCAGGCAGTTGCTGCTCGTTTGGGAAGATCCTTGTTGGAGTTGGGTGGAAATAATGCCATCATCATTTCGGAGCAGGCAGATTTGGATATTGCTATTAGAGGAGCTTTGTTTGGGGCAGTGGGAACTGCGGGACAACGCTGTACCACTACCCGAAGATTGATTGTGCAGGAATCTGTGTATGATACGGTGAAGGAGCGTTTGAAGTCAGCCTATTCTAAGTTGGTGATAGGTAATCCACTGGATGAGAAAAACCATGTGGGTCCATTGATTGATACGGATGCTGTGAAGGCTTATTTGAATGCCATTGAAAAAGTAAAAAATGAAGGAGGGAAAGAGCTGGTTCCTGGAGGAGTCTTGACGGGTGAACGATACGAGTCTGGATGCTATGTGAAACCCTGCATCATTGAAGCTAAAAATCATTTCCACATGGTTCAGGAAGAAACCTTTGCTCCAATTCTATATCTAATGAAATATAGCACCCTGGATGAGGCTATCGCCATGCAGAATGGAGTGCCTCAAGGATTGTCATCTTCTATCATGACGTTGAATATGCGGGAAGCAGAAGCCTTCTTATCAGCTGCCGGTTCCGACTGTGGGATTGCCAATGTGAATATAGGTACATCCGGTGCGGAGATTGGCGGAGCTTTTGGAGGGGAAAAAGAAACAGGTGGAGGTAGAGAGTCAGGTTCCGACTCATGGAAAGCCTACATGCGTAGACAGACGAATACGATCAATTATAGTACGAGTCTACCTTTGGCGCAGGGAATTAAGTTTGATATATGATTTTTCTAAACTATAAATAGTTTTAATGAAACAAGAGCCTCCGATTGGGGGCTTTTTTTGTGGGAAAAATGACTGTTTTTGGACTTGTTGCAATGTAAATTTTGTCAATTATAGTCAATGGATGAAACGTGCTTTGCATCAACTATTAATGTTACATAATTTTAAAATTTGTAAATTTAGCCATACATTTGTAACAAACTTTTTAAATAATACACACATGAAACAGGATCAAATCATCGGAAAAAACATGCAAGCCATCAGGCAGAAATTGGGTTTTACTCAAAAGCAGGTGGCTGCTTATCTTCAAATAAATCGTGAAGAAGTGAGCTATTATGAAATTGGAAGCCGAACCGCGTCTACTAAAATCCTTAGCCAACTGGCAAATTTGTACGGAGTGGATGAATATGATTTTTTTGAAGAGAATTTGGATATGGCAAATGTTAATCTTGCTTTAGCCTTTAGAGCAGAAAGCATTAATGCTAAAGATTTGGCACAGATAGCCAAATTCAAAAAAATAGTCAGGAATTATCTCAATATGAAAAATCTTCACGAGAATGAACCTACTACTTCTTGATAAGTACGCCTCCCAATTTCGGGCAAAAAATGGCTACAGCAATACTGAAAGCATACATCTAAAAAGTCTTCTCCACAAGCTGGGGGTGATTGCTGTTTTTCGACCTTTAGAAATGGATATTTCAGGTATGGCGATTAAGGTAGGTAATAGTAATCGCTTTATGTTGATTAATACAGCAAGAACAGTAGGTCATCAGCATTTCACTATTTGTCATGAACTCTATCACCTTTTTATTCAAGAGAATTTCCAGTACCAAGTTTGCTCTACAGGTATATTTAATAAGAAAGACAAGGAAGAATTTAATGCTGATTTCTTTGCCTCAAAATTTTTGATGCCTGAAGAGGGAGTAATTTCTTTGATACCGGATAGTGAGCTTGCCAATAGAAAAATCAGTCTGGCTACTGTTCTCCGAATAGAACAATATTTTTCCTGTTCGAGGACTGCATTGTTATATAGACTTAATGAACTTGGACTGCTTAAAAAACAACAACTTCAAGATTATAAACAAGATGTGAGAAAAAGTGCCTTGGGTCATGGATATTCTTTAAAACTTTATGAAAAGGATTTTCAAGAAGAAGTCATTGGGGATTATGGAGATTTGGCAAGAAAGCTTTTTGAGGAGGGATCAATTTCGGAATCCCATTATTATTCCCTGTTGGAAGATTTGGGGGTAGATTTTTCTAAAGTCATAAAAAACGGGGATGAAGAAGCATGAAAAAATCATATTAATTGATGCTGATGTCATTTCCCATTTCATTAAAGGTGGGCAGATTCTTTTGCTGCCAAAAATTTTCCCTTATCCTATCAAAGTATTAGATAAGGTATATGCAGAAATCTCCAGAATGCCAGGAAGGAAGACGGAAGTAGATAATCTGATTAATTTCAATTTATTGGAACTAGTCCCTTTCCCTGAAAATGATTTCCAAGTCAAGAAAGAATATTTACATATCAAGAAGTTTATGTTCAAAGGAGACGGAGAGGCTGCATGCTTGGCAGTTGTTCGTTATTCCCAAAATATTCTTGCCAGTAGCAACCTGAAGGATATTGCCAACTACTGCAAAATGCATCAAATCACTTATCTAAGTACCATCGATTTTCTTTGCAAGGCAATAGAAGAAAAATTGCTTTCTGAAAAAGATTGTGATGAATTTATCCAGAAAGTCCTAAATGCGGGAAGTAGATTGCCTGTGAAAAGGTGGAGGGAGTTTGAGTGTAGAAAGATTAATGTTTAAGCTGGTAGAATAAGCCGCTGTATTTTGAATGGTTTTCAATTTCCCAGTAAACCCTTTATGGTTAGATAAATGACGCCTCAGTCTATCTTCAAGGATATCACAGGTATGACCAAGATAATATTTATCTAAGGTCTGAGAGTACAGTATGTAAAAATAGCATGTCATAAAATAAAAAAAGCCTCGTCGAGAGGCTTGGTGGAAGTTGAGGGATTCGAATCTACCTGACGGAAGACAGGCC
>NZ_JBSZCK010000032.1:0-39759 GCF_054166905.1 Mongoliitalea sp.
AAGGAATTAAAAATGAAAGAATTTCTTGCCTCTAAATTGTAGCAATTTTCTTCCTGCGATGAACTCTAGTGTCTCCTTATAAGCCTGAAGGGCTTAAATCATGAATAACCCCGGGTAAGGTGCTTGGTGAATTAGGTTATTTACGATTATTTTCATGCACCGCAACTCGGGGAGAAGAATCTCCTCCTGAAACCAGAGGCTCGCAGGGTAATTATCGTCGAGCCACCCACGCCATACGAGCCGATACGATGATAATTATTTTTAGGTACCATGAGGTCTTATTGTGGACTTTCGAGGGTAGTTGGAGAATGTAAAGAGTTAGTAGTAAGCAGTGAACAGTTAGCAATGAAGAATTAAGAATGATGAATGAGGAATGCTTGTGCTGAGCGCAGTCGAAGTACCTGTGCTGAGCTAATTCGAAGCAAGTAATGAAATGTGGGTTTTAACCCACGAAGATGTTTTCAATTTAATTACGCTAAAGAAAATAATTTTAAGGAATACCCCCATCAATTGCCGTGGCTTTTAAGCCCCGGCATTGGAGGAGCAGTGAACAGTTAGCAATGCTTGTGCTGAGCGTAGTCGAAGTACCTGTGCTGAGCACAGTCGAAACAAAGAATGCCTGTGCTGAGCGTAGTCAAAGCACTTGAGCTGAGCTTGTCGAAGCAAGGAATGAGATCATAGCCACTAATGCCATAGGCACGCCCCACATCTTAGCCTTGGGTTTCAACCCAAGGGAAGAAAAATCCCCATTCAATACTCCTTCATTAAATGTTAACCCTTATCCAATCAACACCAATCCCCTCCCTCTACGGAACCCTATAAACAAAGGCATTCACGTTCATCCCCGCACCGACAGATGCAAACACCAGGGTATCCCCCGAATGAATCGCTTGCCCCTCCATTTCCCCTCGGATAATCATATCATAAAGCACCGGAACCGTCGCAACGGAATTGTTACCCATTTTGGAAATAATCATCGGCATCACCTCTTTGGGCCATTCCTTATGACCAAACAGCTTGAATGTACGCTCCATGATGGCTGCATCCATTTTTGCATTCGCCTGATGGATCAACACCTTATGGATATCAGAAATATCCAACCCTGCTTTCTCAATGGTCTCTTTCACCAAAATCGGCACAGTGCTGATCGCATACTCGTATAACTTCCGACCATTCATCTTGATAAACAAGGTGTCATCCTCGTAATCAGGATTATACGATACCCCCATATTCAACAAATGCGCATGGTTTAAAGTATCAGTTCTGGTCTTATGGGTTAGTATCCCAATAGCTTGATCGGATTCTTTTCCCTCAACCACCACAGCACCGGCACCATCCGAATAAATCATGGCATCAATGTCATGCGGATCCGCAATTCTGGATAAATTCTCTGTTCCAATCACCAAAGCACGCTTAGCATCACCGGACTTGATAAAATAATCCGCTTGAATCATGCCTTGTACCCATCCCGGGCAGCCAAAAGGCAAATCATAAGCCACACAGTCCGGATTGGCAATTTGCAATAAATGCTTGATCCGAGAAGCAAGGGTAGGGACCATGTCCACCTTTCGGTTATGATCCTGTAAGTCCCCAAAATTGTGGGCCACAATGATGTAATCTAAAGATTCTTTGTCAATTCCCGCATTTGCAATCGCTTCCTGAGCTGCAAAAAAGCCCATATCGGAAGTATTCAAATGGGAGGGAAGATACCTACGCTCCTCTATCTCGGTGATTTCTTGGAGCTTTCTGACAATATCCTCATTCGCTTTGGGGAATTTTTCACCCTTCTCATTTAAAAACTCATTGGATAAAAAATCTTCGTTCCTAACAATCAGTTCCGGTAGATATTTACCCGAACCAATGATGACAGTTTTAATCGGCATAAATTATAATTCCTTTGGTGATTTTTATAGCTTTGTAAGATACGTATTAAAACTAAATAGCATTAAAGGTTTTCGAATAAATTCTTTAAATCTTTAGCGAGTTTCTAAAATAAGAGTCAAATTATGCCAAATAAATTATTTCTAATACTCATTTTTGCCAAATTACTTTCATTTGAGGGATTGGCTCAATCAAAGCAGCAGTACGATATTTCAATTGCAGGCATTTCCATAGGAGAGATGACTGCCGAAAAAAAACCGCAGGGTGAAGAGGTCATGTACCAGTTGAAAAGCAATGTGAGTTTTTGGTTTTTTGGAAAAATCAACCTGGAATACCTGACCCAATCAGTCTATAAAAACAAAAAACTCATGCGATCTGATGTGAATTCAAGCACCAATAAGGGGGATTTTAACAGTAAGATTCGTTGGAATGCTGATCAATACGATGTAAAAGCCAGCAATTATAAGTTTGAACTGGATACGGCCTATACGCGCCCCTTGTTCTTTAGTTCTGTGTCCTTCTTTTTTGACGAACCCGTAAATGTTAAAGAATTCATTGCGGAGTCTTATGGAATCGTCAGCCCCATCAAAAAAGTGAAAGACTACTACGAAGTTCAGGTGAATGGCAATACCAACCGCTATTATTATATCGATGGCAAGTTGGACAGGGCAGTCATGGAGTTCCCAATAAAGAATTATGTCGTAAAAAGGAAGAAGTAAAAGGTTCCATGTAGGAACCTTTATCCTGCTTCCTCTGATACTTGGTACTGAATTATATCTTGCTGATCAATTCCTCACTCAAAGCCCATAACTTTTCTCGTATTTCCTTGGATCGTGCCGTGGAAGTAGGGGTATTGGGTTTGGAGTTTTTGAAGTAATAGCCATTTAATTTTGGAGATAAAGCGGTCGAGGCCAAATAAATGGAAGTAGCTGCACCCTTGGCAGGAGTTATCATAAAAGGCTCTGCCAATTTCCACATCACTTTGAAAATTCCGCCGGCCTCATTTCCAAATCTGGTTTTTACCACGCCCGGATGCAAAGCATAGGCAGATAGCCCTTGGGAACCATAATGGTCCACTAAGGATTTGCTAAAGAGAATATTGCACAACTTTGCGTTGGCATAAGCGGTAAAGGAACTGAAACCATTTTGGCACTTTGCCAGGTTATCGAAATCCATTTTTGCTGCTCGGTGGGCCTCCGAACTCACATTGATGACTTTCGGTTGGGTGGACTTCAATAGGAGGGGCATGATGTTTTTGGTCAACAAGAAATGCCCTAAGTGATTCGCTGCAAATGAGAGTTCCAATCCATCCACCGTGATTTCCTTTTTCTGAAAAATTCCACCCGCATTATTGATGAGCACATCAATTTGATCAGTAGTGGAGAGGATTTCCTCGGATGCCTTTTGAACAGAATTCAAATCTGATAAGTCCACTTGCACAAATCGAATTTTCTCCTGAATAGCCGGTTTAAAAGACTGTATCAACTGCCTGGCTTTAGCCTCATTTCGAGCCAAAACCAAGATCTCATCGAATGAATTTACCAAGGCCTTCAAGGTTTCCTCACCAATCCCCGAAGTTGGTCCCGTTATCGCTAGTGTCATAGTTTTTCAAGTTTTATAATACCACCATAACCCCAAAAGCCAAACAATGGTTTGCCTCTTTAGTCAGCTGTCCAAAATTTCCAACCAGCTATCCGAGATTTGCAACCAGCTGTCCGAGATTTGCAATCTCGGTCAGCAGATGCATGAGGATCTGCAATCCTCTTCGACTGTCGATTTTTTGTCTCCTACCTCAGGGTAGGCAAGCTCGTTTCTTATGTCTTGTGTCTTATGTCTTATTTCTCGCTTCTCGTCTCTTTCCCGCGCCTTCCGCGAGCCCCCATCAATCTTTTTCAAAAATAATTTGCAATCATCCCACCAACTCATAAATTTGTTTCATTGAGTAAAAAAATTACTCACTAAAAAAGTTAAGCCCAATGGGACTGAAAGGGCGAAGCTGTAGGGAGTGTAAAATTAAGAATTTGGAATTAGGAATGAATATCCTTTCTAACACTATTTCTTTTAGGCCTAAAGTCCATTATATTCTGGAGTCCTTGTTCATATTTTTCTTGGTTGATATAATAATTGAATCTAAGATTCGGATGATTTCAATAATTTCCTTTTGAAGAAATTTAAAGTCATCGTGGTTAAGCAATAATTCGGGTATAGCCATTAAATCAAGCCAATATTCCGTTTCTCTTGCTTCCTTAGCTGCGATGGACATCTTGGAAATAAAATCTTTTTTGGACTGTGCAGCTTGAGCTTCCACCACATTTGCACCTATAGAAGTACCTGCACCAACGAGTTGTTCAGATAGGCGGTAATGATGCTTAGTTTGTAAAAAGAAATAACAATTTAAAATCTTTGCAGCAAATTCTTTTGTCTTATTCAATATCACATTTTCCATATTATCTCGGGTTTTATTTATTCAAAAATCAGGAAAAATTAATTAAGGAAGTGCATCTTAAGTACTTAACATTCAACATAATTACTTGCAATTTCCAAAAATAATTACTAAAAAAATCAACATTCTCCATTCCTTGCTTCGACAAGCTCAGCACAAGTACTTCGACAAGCTCAGCACAAGCATTCTACATTCCTAATTCTTCATTCCTAATTCTACATTCCTAATTCTTCATTCCTCATTCCTAATTCCTAATTCTTCATTCCTAATTCCTAATTCCTCATTCCTCATTCTACATTCCTCATTCCCTTGCTCGATTCCCTCGTAACCTCCAAAACCCGTATCAAACTCCTGTTGAAGTTATTTTCCAATAACAATTCAGGGTATTTGCGGTCCTTGGCGAAGGATTTTGAGGAGTCGACCAACTCGGTGAGGGTGGAACTGAATCGCTTGACAGAGGCGGGATTGCTCGTGACAGAAGAGGAGGGGAAGACCAAGGTCTATAAAGCCAATCATGCACATCCTTTTTTCACGGAAATTTCTAGAATGGTAGCAAAATTCTTGGGCTTAGATGAGTTGCTGGAACAAGTGGTTCGTCGCATGGGACCCGTGGAACGAGCCTATATCGTAGGGGATTATGCCATGGGCATTGATTCAGGGACCATCCAATTGGTTTTGATAGGGGAGAACTTAGACCTGGAATACCTAGACTTCCTAACGAATAAAACCTACGAAAAAGTCAACCGACAAGTAAAAGTTCAGGTCCTCGAAACCGATCCCGGAGATGTTGGGGGAATTCTAGTCTATGGATGACAAAGGCTCGCAGAAAGCGCAGAATACAAGGAAAAAAAAGGTAAATGGTAATAGGGAAAAGGTAAAAGGGGAAAGCGGGCGAAGTAAAGACAAAAAAAAGTATATTTCCTAACACTAGTTATAATCCAAAATTTTGATTTAAAACCCAAGACGTCCCTCAACCTTCATCCTTTCATGGCTCACTTTCATTCCTAATTCCTTGCTTCGACAAGCTCAGCACAAGTGCTTCGACTTCGCTCAGCACAAGTACTTCGACTTCGCTCAGTACAAGCACTGTTCACTATCATTCCTCATTCCTAATTTAATGTCGTTTAGTTTAGCATAACTTTTCCAAAGTTTTGTTTGCAGCTTCAGTTTGATTGTACTTCTAATCAAACTTTGGAAAAGTTTCAATTCAACTTGCATTCTTATCTAAACGACATTGATTCCTAATTCTTCATTCCTAATTCTTCATTCCTAATTCCTAATTCCTCATTCCTAATTCCTCATTCCTAATTTCCCTCCCTTGCCCCGCCTAATCTTAATCCTTCTTCTCCTTCTCATCCTGCTGTACCAAATGACAGGAGAAGTGATTCCAATCAACGAGGGAGCGATGGGAGATGGGTTGTTTTTCAGGCAGGTGGCCATCGAATTTGTGGATGTAATCGATGTGGAAAGTTATAATTTCTGGCAATTGCAGTTTATCATGCCCTATGCCTTGGTCCATATCTTATATGTGATCTTTGGTTTTGAGCTGGAACCGGAAACACTGATCTCTGGAATTCGGATTGTGCATTTGCTTTTTGTGGGTTTGACTATGTACTGGTATTTTCAATTGTCTAAAAAATTAAGACTTTCAGATACGCTAGAGGCCTTAGGCTTCATAATACTGTTTTTCAATTTTGCACTCTTAAAAGACTATTGGTTCAACCCCTTTCTTCCTGGATTAGGGGCATTGATGCTGGGGATGGCCCAGGCGAATTACTTCGTCCGTCATGAAAAGGCCAAATTATTTTTGATCAGTCTCATTGGAGTCTTTACTTGGCCAACCTTATTCCTCACAGGGGCGATCTTATTAGTCATGCCTGCTGGGAAACTTGCGATATATGATCAGGGAAGACCTAAATCTGCGATTCCTGTATTGATGACCATCGTGGTGTGTATGCTATTGGGAGTCATTGCTTGGCAAACAGGTCGCTTGGATCAGTCCTTAGGAGTCATAGCCTTAAACTTCTTGGCAATCCTTGGCATTGGATCCGTGGTATTTGCGATCTTATATTGGAACCCTGTCAATGGACAAGAAAGCTGGAGAATCGTAAAGAAAAAACTCACTATCAAAAGAATCGCTTCTTTTGCAGGTATTGTGGTCTTTGTTATAGTTATGCTAGCCCTACTTTCTGGAAGCAATGAAAATGTTCGTATATCGGATCTTTGGCTGTCATTTTGGGCTGATAAGATTGTGAGGCCGTATGATTTCCTTACCGGACATTTGATGTATTGGGGACTTTTATTGCCGGTGACGGTTGTGCTAGGACCCAAGATGCTCAAACAAGCAGCCAACTTAGGAGCGGGATTTGTCCTGCTGCTGTTGCTTATGTTACCATTTATTTTTCACCCGGAAAGCAGACTATTGGTTCCTTTTGTTCCCTTTTTACTGATCTTAGTCTTAAAGTCTTTGCGTAGGTATTTATTGATTGGAAAAGATATATGGGTACTGGGAATCAGTGGACTGGTATTATCCATGTTCTGGGTTTCCTTGGGTGGAACTGAAATGATCCAAGCCATGCTTCAACAAGATTGGTTAGGATTTCCTGCGCAGCGCTATGGTATGCATTTAGGGTATTTGCAGAGTTTTGAGGTGTATATGTTCTGTTTGCTTTTGTTTGCCGCGTTTTACCTGCTATTCAAAAGAGGGTTGAATAGATATGCCAGATAGTTTAACCAAAAGAAGGAGCAAAATACCTACAATAAATGCCCAAAATTGAACTCGTAAGATATATAAGTTTTGAAAAACATCTTTCCGGAACGACTGAGTTGATTACTGGGAGTAGGGGATCCGAACTTCCTTTTCCAATCGAGCGGGTTTATTATCTTAAAGGTGCTGATGCAACGGATAGAAAAGGAAATCATGCCAACATCAAGAATGAACAAGTCCTGATAGCCATGCAAGGATCCTTTCAAGTACTGGTAGATGATGGTATGCAACAACAGTCCTTTACAGTTAATGCCTTTGATCAAGGATTGTACTTACCTAACTTGACTTGGAGAACAGTGTATGACTTTAGCCCGGATGCCATATGCATGGTCTTTTGTTCTGAAAAGTATGATCCTGCGGATTATGTGAAGGATTACCAAGATTTTTTAGAATTGAAATCGAATTGGAAAAAGGAAAAAATCGATGGTTTACATGATTTTTAATTGAATGATATCAATTAAACCAAATAAGGTTAGCCCGCCACGATGTCTTTCTTGTGAAGATGCCTCAGTAACTATCACAAAGTTTATCTTTCAAGGATTGCATGTCTTACAAGACTGTGTTTGTGAACATTGTGGATTAGAGTTCTATCATACATTACCTATTTCCCATGATTTTTATTTTCCAGTCTCTTTTTCAAAAGACAAAAAGTTAAAATCCTTTGACCCTAAAGTTAAAGATTGGCATGCAGATCCATTAATTCAATCGTTGGATAAACAATTAATTGATGATGTCTTTATTGAAGTCAAATCTTTTGTAAATAAAAAAGAAATCATATTACTCAATTGTCTAGATAGCATTTTTGCACATTTTTTATCAAGAATTTTCAATGCCCCATCTCTGATTGAAAGATATCCAAATATGGGTTTGGTAATACTAGTACCTTCTAAATTTGAATATTTGGTACCCAATGGGGTTGCAGAAATATGGGCTGTAAATCTTTCGATAAAAGAATGTAACAATTATTATAAGCAGGTAGAGACATTTGTTTGGAACCAGTTTGAAAGATTTGATAAAGTTTTACTTAGTAAAGCATTGTATCTAAATCCTTACAAATTTGTTGATATTGAAAAAATCTGTAAAACAAAGTCATTTGACATACATAATTTCCATAAAATACCACCTGTTATCACTTTCTCACTTCGTGAAGATAGGTTTTGGCATAACAGTCATATCATGGGGTTTTTACTATTGATTGGTATAAAATATCGACTAATGAAATGGTTGAAGCCCATATACATTTGGAGACAGAATCAACTTATTAATCGAACAGTTGATAAGCTAAATAAAGAATTTGAAAGTGTTTCTTTTTTTGCAACAGGTATGGGAAACCGTGGTGGCTTGCAGAAAAAAGTGACAGATCTTCGTACAGCTAATACAACATCAAGAGATGAATTGCGATGGTTGGAGGTTTATTCCAAAAGTCATGTTGTTATAGGTGTACATGGTGCAAACATGATTTTGGCAACAAGTTTGTCTGGTGGTTTTATAGATATTGTACCTAGGTACAAAATTTCAAATTGGAATGAGGATACTATTCCTCCGTTCCATCAAGGATTATCCAACTTTTTGGGTAGATGTTTAGACGAGTATTCAAGTGAAAATTTAATAGTCACACATGTTAAAAATATTATTCAAGGATTCGAATATCAGTATTTGAATGCTCATCAAAACCCTGAATAGTTGGTACTTAGAAACGAATTTCATTATATTTTGGAAAACTCAACTCTGGAAGGTTCTATTTTTAAAGTTCTTTCTTTCCATCAAGTTCTTAAACGTGATTGGGATTATGTACTGGACAACAGTTTAAATGGCACCTTTCTTCACCGTAGAGAATTCATAGAATATCATGGTGACAGATTTCAGGATGAATCTTTGTTAATTTATGATGGATATAGACCAATAGCTATATTTCTAGGGGAAAAGGAAAGGGATGTAATATATTCCCATAGAGGATTGACTTATGCGGGATGGATTTTGGTAGAAAATTTGAAGCTATATCAAGTTAGAAAAGTTATTTCTGAAACATTGAAATGGTTCAAGGAAAATTCCATTATCGAGTTAAAAGTTAAGATGATACCTGATTTTTTTGCTAAAAGTTCTCAACAAATTCTTTGGGAAGTCTTAGAAAGCTTCGGATTCTTAATTGATTTTGTAGGAATACATCATTGTACTAAGCTTCCATATAGCATAAAAAATAAAGGTAAAAAGTGGGGGAGAAATAAAGCTAAAGCTTCTGGAGTCACCATTGAAGCATCAGATGAATTATTCTTTTTTTGGAAAAACATTCTAACTCCCAATCTTTGGGAAAAGCATAAAGTGGAACCAACTCATTCATTCGAGGAGATTAGTTATCTTAAATCTAGGTTCCCTGAGAATATACTGTTCTTTTCGGCCAATCTAGGCATTGAAGTGTTAGGGGGAGCAGTGGTTTTTTTGACTGACACTACAATTCACTTGCAATATGTATCAGCTACTGAATTTGGTAAAAAGTTAAAGTGTCTTGATTATTTAATGAGTTTCCTGATAGAGGATGCTTTCTTTCAAAAATCATTTTTTAATATGGGGGTCTCCCATATTCCTTCAACCTTGGAAATGAATGAAGGTCTAGTCAAATGGAAAAAGACTTTAGGCGGGGAAAAGTATGAACAGAAAATAGTAAGATACATTTTCTGATGAAGGATGTCGTTTTTTTAAAACATAATCAAATCGACAAATATGAATGGGATTCATGCATTGAAAACTCTGCTCAGTGTCAAATATATGCTCTATCATGGTATCTTGATATTGTGAGTCCAAATTGGCAAGCTTTGGTACTAATGGAGGAAACCAACTATATCGCTGTATTACCTTTGCCAATTTCAAAAAAAATTGGATTTAGTGTAATAAAGCAGCCTTTTGATTGCATGCAGCTAGGTATTTATTCTTCATCTGAAATTTTGGATGAAGCTATTATTCTGTCGTTTTTAACAAAGGTGAAATCTTTGATTCCCTATATTGAAAGTTATCATTTCAATGTTGGAAATTCGGGTTGGCCAATTATTTCTGACTTTGAGGGATTTAATACCCATCTATTAGATTTATCTTCTGAATACAAACATATCTCATCTAACTACACTCACTACAGACAGAGAAGAGTAAAAAAAGCTTATAAATCAGGATTAGAAATTATTGAACACGAAGACCATATTCCACTTCTTGAAATGGTCAAAGAGTTTGTGGTAATAAAAAATAATTTCAACATACCTGAAGAAGCATTCACGAAAATGGATAGGTTAATTCGAATTTTAAAGGAAAAAATCGAAATAAAATGCCTCTACACACAGGATGAAAATAGCAAATTCCATAATGCAGCTTTATTCGTTAAATGGAAAAATAAAATAAATTATCTCTACAGTGCTTCATCCGAGGAAGGAAGAAAAAAGAATGGGATGTCTTTAATTATTGACACAATTGTAAAACAATATTGTAATCAACCAATTGTTTTGGATTTTGAATCTCCAATCTTGAATTCTCCTGGAATTTTTAAGTTTTATGAAAGTTTTGGTGCAAAACCGATATCCATTAAGGTTTGGAAGTATGATGATTTGCCAAAATTTGTAAAATGGCTTAGGTCACAAAGGATAAAATTAGCTTCAAAAATAACCAATAGAGGTACTGATCTTTAATGAATAATTCAGAAATAATTCATCTTAAAAGAGAACAAATCAATAGCGATTTATGGGATGAATGCATTGAAAACTCTTCTGAAGGTCAGATTTATGCTTTATCCTGGTATTTGGATATAGTAAGTCCAGGATGGGAAGCGTTTATTCAAATGAATAAGGAGGGTCTATACGAAAGCGTAATACCACTTCCAGTTAAAAAGAAATACGGGATTTTATATTTAAAACAGCCTTTTTTTTGTCAGCAATTGGGAGTGTTTACACAAAAAAATGTCGCGAGCAAATTTGATTCAAAATCAATTCATTTATTGTTTCAATCGAGATTTCGATATGTTATTGATTATACCTTTAATTTTTCAAATTTAAAGGATTTTGAATTAGTAAACTTACCAAGCACAGTAACTCAACTTCTAAATTTAAATTGTGATTACGAAACTATTCAAAAGGGATATAATCGTGATCGAAAAATGAATTTAAAAAGGGCAATAAGAGACGGGTTGATTATCATTGAAGATACTAAAATTGATCAGTTAATTGAGATCTTTAAAAATAATGTGGCCCATAAAATATATGGAGGTGTTTCGGAAGATACCTACCTAATTTTAAAAATATTATTTGAAAAGCTGAGAGAAAAAGGGTTAGCTAGGATATTCTATACTGTAAATACGGCTGGCGAAAAGGTGACATCTGGGCTTTTTACAATATGGAAAAATAAAATCATTTATATTTTTAATGCTTCCACTAGTGAAGGCAAAAAACACAATGGAAATACCTTGATCATCGATCATATGATTCAGATATACAGTGGAAAGGATTATATTTTTGATTTTGAAAGTGCTGATGAATCCTTTCCTTGGATAACTGGATTTTATGGAAGCTTTGGGTCTAAATTCGTTAGGCTACCCCAAATTCAATACAATAATTTACCAGTTGTAGTTAAACAATTGAAAAAATTAAGGATGGGAATTTTTAAATTAGTCAATGCGTAGTTTGAGCTTACAAAAAGCTGAGCATGTTGACGAAATTGTAGGCTGGTTACTTTTTGCAAGTATGACCATAGCAATTACAATTGTACCTTACAAAGTACCTGGTAATTTCTTGACATATGACGGTAAGTGTTACCTAGAATATGCACAATTGTTTAAGGATGGCGATTTATTTAATTTATTTATTCAAGGGGATTTAAAAAATTTAGGAATATGGCCTTTAGGCTTTCCTATCAGTGTTGGACTAATAGCCTTCATCTTTGGTGTAGATCCGTTTTTGGCAGCAAGAATAACGCAAACATTATTTTTAATTATCTTTATTTTCCTGTTAAAAATACTCTTTAAAAAAAATTGGGTTTTTTATTTTTCCCTTTTGGCAACAGGTTTTTTTCTAGCCAATTTCCAATTTCCTTTATCAGAGGCAGGATTTATAGTTTTTGGACTTGGAATAATTATGGTTCTAGAATGTATAGAAAATACACAGCGGAACATTATGTTGATATTGCTTACACTTTTGCTCTTTTCTTATAGATACATGGGTTTATTTATCATACCCTATTTTTTTGCTTATTGGGTGTTTATTGATAGAAACAAAAAAATAGTTATCCCAACCTTACTTCTTGGTGTGATTGCTGTTCTTAATTATTCTTTTATAAAAATTCAAACGGGGTACTTTTCCGGAATTGAAAGGAAAGGTGGAATCATTGAGCGGATGGATTTATTAAAGCAATTTTTTGTCGTTTCACTTGGGCAGTTTAGTTATTTTGATCTCTCAAATTTTCATGGTAAGATAGGGGGTGTTTTATTTTTTATTGGGTTGATTCCGTTTATAATTTTGTTGATTGCTTTAATTAGAAAGAAAAATATATTGCTGATTTTTAAAAAATTAAACTTATTATCAAAAAGTTTAATTTTGTATGGATCTACCTATCTCATTTTTTATTTTTTCCTTACGGTAGGCTTGGGTTGGGATCATGATGGAGAAGGTATTACATCCAGATTTGTATACCCTGGAATGATTTTCATTATTTTAGGAATATTCCATCAAGTCGCCTTCCTGATACCTGTAAAACAGGTTCATAAGTATCTACTGTATATTTTTTCAATCTTATCTAATCTCTATTACGCCTTGTCAGGACTCTATTTATACAAATGATAACCCAAAAAAAAGTAGCAGTTATAGGTGCGGGACCTGCTGGTATGACGGCTGCTTATCAATTAGTTAAAAAAGGGCGTCAAGTCACTGTTTTTGAAAGTACTTCACAAGTAGGAGGGATGGCAAGAACGATCTCTCTTTGGGGTCAAAAAGTGGACTTGGGACTTCATCATTTTTTTAGTCAAGATGCCCTTGTTAATAAGCTTTGGTTAGAGTTAGTGGGTAAAGAATACAGAATGGTCCATAGACTTACACGAATTTATTATAATGAACAATTCTAACACTATCCGCTAAAACCTTTGGATACTATCCGTAAACCTGGTTGGAAACAGGGATCTCTTTGTTTATTTAGTTTTTTAAAAGAAAAAATCATACCTGTACAAAACGATGGAAACTTTGAAAGTTGGGTAACAAAAAGATTTGGTAAGGAACTTTGTATCATATTTTTTAAATCGCATAGCGGAAAGTTATGGGGTATCCCATGTAAGGAACTCGATGAAGATTTTGCTGCTCAGCGTATAAAAAAGCTTTCCCTTTTCTCAGCTTTGATACAGTCGCTTGTACCCTCCATTAAGAGTAAGCACAAAACGTTAACTGATGTATTTGCTTATCCTAAAAAAGGAACTGGAATGGTTTATGAAAAAATGGCTGAATCTTTTCAGAAATTAGGAGGCAACTTGCTGCTTTCTCATTCGATAGCTAGCGTCGAACCAAATGGAAATGAAGGCGTGAAAATAAAAACTATTGCTGGAGAAGTGTTTAATTTTGAATATGCTGTATCCACAATGCCTTTAAATATATTATGATTATCCGCAATCATACCAGTGAGGATAAATTGAAGCTATGATGAGCCTGTCAAAAAGCTTTTGACCGAAATATCTTCTGTTGAGCTTATAACAGAATTCATCAAGATAGTTCTGCATCATCCTCTCTGTTATCATATAGTATGTTTGCAAGTGTTTCTTTAGGTTACTAATAGCAATATGAACCCATTTAGGGTTAAAGGTGCCTTCATTTGTTCCAGAGATTTCTCTGACATGAACATCAATACAATCACTCAGATCTGAGAAGGTGGTACTCTTATCTGTTTTAAGTATAGTATTTTTATCAATGAATTCTTTGATTAAGACCTGTGCTGTTTTAGCCTCCAAGTTCTTTACTTTCTTCATCTTGAAATATCTGCAGCTCTTTTCAAGTTTACCCGAGTAGGGATCCTCAAGTACGGTTGATTCGGCCATAACAGCTACTTTAGACTGTTTTTGGCTTCCCCTGCCTCGTTTCAGCTTGCTTTTGGTTTTATTACTGACTGCCTTTCCAACATAAGCTTCATCATATTCCACCATATCTTCGAGTTTGTAGATATTATCCCGTTTTCCCATTACAACCCTGATTTTATGGTACATCCTAAAAACAGGTTCGTATCGCTTTAAACCAAGTTGTCTTTGTAGCTCTGCCGCACTGAAACCTTTCTTGGTCGCTGAAATGAATGTAATGGCCAGCATCCAGACTCGAATTGGTAAGGTACTGCTCTCCATTACGGTACCGTTCTTAATACTGGTCCGGAACTCACAGGAAGAGCATTGAAAAGCATTCTTGTTCTCAAGCCAGTAATGCTTGGTGCAAGAGCATCTTTTGCAAATGACACCTTACTGAAGTCTCAAATTCTTAATGAATTCAATACATGTTTCTTCGTCTGGAAAGCGATTGAAAAAATTGATAATATTCATGGATAAACCGTTTATTTTGACCCAATTTATTTACATTCAATATTCTAACATAGCTATTGTCACTAGCTGTCACTTTATATTTATTTGGCTACTGGTGTCTTTGCGGATATACATATAATTGATTATTGTGAAACGTATAAAATCCTTCATCAAAAAGTACTTTACCCATTTCACCTACTTTTATATCCATTTACGCTACAGAATATTTATAGCATTGGCTTTAAGCATCTTGGTAGGCTTGTTGGATGGCTTTGGTTTGGCGATGTTTTTGCCCTTGCTGGAAATGGTAGATGGCAAAGTGGAAGCCAGTTCCGAAGCTATGGGTAATCTCGGATTTTTGGTAGAGTTTTTAAGAGCAATAGGACTTACTGTTAATTTAAAGGTAATTCTAATCGTTATCTTTACTTTTTTTTCTTTGAAAGGTCTTTTTAAATTTTTTGAAGTCTACTATAAAACTACTATTCAACAATTTTTTATTAAAAAGCTTAGGCTGGATATGGTTTCCTTATTGAGTCATTACCAGTACAGGGCTTTTGCTACTGCGGATGTTGGTAGAATCCAAAATACCTTATCTGGAGAAACAGGTAGGGTAGTGCAGGCTTTTTCGAATTATCTTATGACTTTACAGCATGGGGTTATGTTGATGGTTTATACATTTTTGGCGTTTTTGGCCAATCCTCAATTTGCTGTTTGGGTTTGTGTAGGAGGATCAGTATCCAATTTTTTGTTTCGAATCATTTATTCAAAAACTAAGGAAATTTCCAAGTCCATTACTGCTGTTGGGAATACTTTTCAGGGCTTATTGATTCAGAAAGTAGCCCATTTTAAATATTTAAAAGCAACTGCGCTCTATCAGGAATATGCGGAAAAGCTAAATGCTGCGATTAAGAAAATAGAAGGTGATAACTTAAAAATAGGCTTCTGTAATGCCATTCTAAGTGCCATCAGAGAACCTATTACCATTGGTATAGTAGTCATGGTGATATTTATACAAGTCAGTTATTTCAATCAGGCCCTTGGATTGATTGTACTTTCTTTGCTGTTTTTTTATCGAGCCTTAACATTTTTGGTAGCGATTCAAAATACTTGGAATGGATTTTTAAATGTATCGGGTTCTTTAGAAAACATGAAGGATTTCCAGAAAGAATTATCAAATGAACAGGAGAGTTTTGGTAAAAAAAGATTCAATGGATTAAATAAAGGCATATTTTTAGAAGGCGTAGGATTTGGGTTTAAAGGCCATCCTTTATTCGAGAATTTAAATTTGTATATAGAGAAGAATAAAACCTATGCTTTTGTAGGAGAGTCAGGTTCAGGTAAAACCACTTTGGTAAATTTGATATCAGGTCTGATAAGACCGGATAGAGGAACTGTTTTCATTGATGATATTTCATTGGAAGAATTGGATAAAAGAACTTTTCAGAAAAAGGTAGGCTATATTACCCAGGAACCTGTAGTTTTCAATGATACAATTTTTAATAATGTCACTTTTTGGTCAGAGCAAAATGAAGAAAATCTAAAAAGATTTTGGGAGGCTTTGGTAAAGGCATCGATTCATGATTTTGTCTCAGGCTTAACCAATAAAGAAAGTGAATTACTTGGTAACAACGGAATTAATTTAAGTGGAGGTCAGAAGCAAAGGATTTCGATAGCCAGGGAGTTTTATAAAGAAATAGAGGTTTTGATATTGGATGAAGCTACATCATCCTTGGATTCTGAAACAGAAAGAATTATTCAAAAAAATATAGAAACATTTAAGGGGAAATTAACTATCCTGATTATTGCTCACAGGCTATCTACTATTATAAATGCTGATCAGGTTGTTTTATTGAATCAAGGTAAAATAGAATCAGTGTCTAGTTATGATGAATTACTTGAAAGTAATGAAAAATTTAAAAATATGGTGATACTTCAAAAAATTTAAGATGATCCCAGTAACAAAACCATTTTTACCGCCTATTGAAGAATACAAAGCCTATTTGGATGGTATTTGGGAAAGGAATTGGTTGACCAATCAGGGACCATTGGTAAAAGAATTGGAAGAAAAGATCAAACAATTTTTAAATGTTCCAAATTTCCTCTTTACTGGCAATGGCACCATAGCCCTCCAAATTGCCATCAAATCTTTAGGACTGAAGGGGAAAATAATCACCACGCCATTTTCTTATATAGCCACTACTAGTAGCATTCTATGGGAAGGCTGTAAACCCTTATTTGTGGATATAGATCCTGAAACTCTAAATATTGATCCAAAAGAGATAGAGAAAAGGTTAGATAAGGATATTGTAGCGATTTTGGCAACTCACGTCTATGGTAATCCTTGTGATATTGAGGCCATAGAAAATCTTGCTAATCATGCAGGTATTCCAGTTATATATGATGGGGCGCATGCGTTTGGTTCAAAGTATAAGGGAAAAAGTCTTTTGGGATATGGGACAATTTCCACTGCAAGTTTTCATGCCACGAAAATTTTTCACACGATTGAAGGCGGAGGATTATTTACTTCTGATCCGGAATTGAACCAAAAAATGTATTATATGAGAAATTTTGGTCATAAGGGATTTGAGGATTTTGCTGAAGTCGGTATAAATGGGAAAAATTCTGAGTTTCATGCAGCGATGGGTTTAGTAAACCTTAATCATTTTCATCATATCACAGAAAAAAGGAAAGAGATTTTTTCTTGGTACGATAATGCTTTAAGAAGTTCTTGTTTAATTAAACCAAAAATGCAAGAAGGAGGAGAAATCAACTATTCTTATTATCCAGTCTTATTCCCAAACGAGGAAAGCTTATTGAAAGCCTTTAATTCGATGAATGAATATGGAATAAGTCCGAGAAGGTATTTTTATCCAAGTTTAAATACAATTTCAATTCTTCATGATAATAAAAATCTTTCCAGAACCGAAGATATTTCCAAACGTATTTTATGTCTTCCTTTGTACAATGATCTTTCTGAGAGAGAATTTAGTGAAATAGTCAAGTTTATAATTCAATAATCTTTTTTATGAAGAAAGTTCTCGTTTTAGGAGGGGCTCCTTCTCAGGTTCCTTTCATTAAGTATTGTAAAAATAAAGGCTATTATGTTATTACTGCAGATTATTTACCAAATAATCCAGGACATCTTTATTCAGATAGGTATTACAATGTATCAACTGTAAATACTGAGGATATTTTAAAAATTGCAGCAAAAAACAAGATTGATGGTGTTTTTGCATATGCTTCCGACCCTGCTGCAATAACTGCAGCTTATGTAAGTGAAAAACTTGGCTTAAATGGAGGAGGGTTTGAAGCAGTAAAAGTGCTATCCAACAAAGCTTTATTTAGAGAGTTTCAACAAAAAAATAGATTCAGCTTTCCGAAATTTTATAGTTTTAGGGATTATGTAGAAACCGAAGAATATTTAAATGAAAATAAAGAATATGTAATTAAACCAGTTGATTCAAGTGGAAGCAAAGGGGTTTTTAAAATTAAGGGCTTTAAAGAATTGAAAAACCTTTTTGAGGTATCTAAGTCATTCTCAAGATCGGGAGAGGTAATTATAGAAGAGTTAATACCAAGAAAAGGGCCACAAATTCATGGTGAGGGTTTTGTCGTAGATGGTGATTTAAAATTTATTTTATTGGGAGATCAATATTTTAGTGGAATTGGAGGAGCTATTCCATACTCTACATTAGTTCCTTCGGTATTTCATAAGGATGTTATAAGTACTGTAGTGGCTGAAGTTTCTAGATTGATTAAATCGGTTGGATTTCAAAATGGAGGAATTAATATTGAGGTGATTATTTCTTCAAATGATGAAATTTTCATCTTAGAAATCGGAGCTAGAAATGGTGGGAATTTTATGCCCAGTTTAATAAAATATAGTTCTGGATTTGATTTAATAGCAGCTAATGTAGGCTTGATTTTAAACGAATCATATTTGATCAATTCTTTGAAATATGACAGGAACTTCAAGTCTAGAGCCCAATTGATTGTTCATTCATTAAAATATGGAGTTCTTAATAATATTGATTTTCCTGAAGATCTAAAACATAGAATTCTTGAATGTAATTTTTATAATCAAATTGGAGATTCAATCAATGAATACAATAACTCAAAGGACGTAATTGGTGTATGTATTATAGATATTGAAAATTATTATTTAAAATACCTTGAATATTTAAAACTTAATCAGTGGATAAAAGTGAATTGAAATTTGAAAACTCAATCAATTATGATGAGTTAAAAAATTATTTCAATGAAAATGAAGAAATTTTTTTTCCTCCTCTTTCAACTAGGTTGAACTTAAATGATTATTTAAGAAAGCTTTTTAATTATGCCAATTTTATCTTAGGTAAAGATCAAAAAGGAAAATTAGTTGGGATATTAGCTTTTTACATGAATGATTTGGAAAAAAAAACAGGATTTATTACTTCTTTTTCAATACTAAAAGAATTCCAAGGTAAAGGATATTCAAAAAGATTTCTAAATGAGCTTTATAGACAAATGAAAGAGTCAAACTTTGAAAAAGTCAAATTAGAAGTTGATCAATCAAATTCTATAGCAAAAAGTCTCTATTTAGGAGAAGGGTTTCATGTTATTGAATTAAAGAAACACACTCAAATTATGGAAAAAATAATTAATAATGGATAACAAACCCTTAGTTTCCATATGTTGTCTCACTTACAATCATTCTAAGTATATTAGAGATTGTATTGATGGGTTTTTAATGCAAGAAACTAATTTCTCATTTGAAATAATTGTTCATGATGATGCTTCAACCGATGGTACTATTAACATAATAAAAGATTATGTTTTCAAACATCCAGGTTTCTTTATTACCATCTTTCAATCTGAAAATAAATTCTCAAAAGGTATTAAACCAATTTATAAATATGTTTTTCCAAAAGCCAAGGGAAAATATATAGCTTTATGTGAGGGTGATGATTATTGGACAGATCCTTTAAAACTTCAAAAGCAGATTGATTTCATAGAAAATAATCAAAATGTCAGTGCTGTTTTTCATAATGCTGAAATGGTTTCTGATGGAAATTTTTTATCCTATCACTGTAATTATAGTAGTTCTCAAGTTATTCCTGACGAAAAAGTGATTTTTCGGGGTGGTGGTCTTTTTCCAACAGCTTCCTTACTTTTCAGGAATTTTTTTAAAAATAATCCATCAAAAGGCGATCATAATTATTTGTCTGGAGATAGAGCCTTGATATATCAATTATTGCTAATTGGAAAAATTTATTATTTGAATGAAATAATGAGTGTATATAGAATTCATGATCAGGGAATTTACTCTTCCTCCCTTAATGATTCACAAAAATGGTTGAAAATTCGATATTCAAATATTGATTTGCTGAAAGATTATTCTAAAAAATTTGGAACTAACCATAAAAAATATTTTAAAAAAACAATATCATACCAATGGAAATCAATTCTTATGAAAGAAAATGGTTCACTATTGAAAATCATCTCAAAATTTCCAGAATTAAGAATGAAGGATTTTATTTCTCTTATATATAACAAAATTAATTAATCCATGAATTGTTTTTTTAATGTGATTCTCTTTTAATAAACATAAATATAAAGCTTTATTTTTCAGTTTATTTTTTTTATTCTATATATTGAATAGGAAATCATTTACTTATTATTAGTTCATAGACAATTGATTCTTTGAATACAGTTTTTAAATAGGAATATTTATTTGAAGTATAATTATTCTCAAATATTTCAAAAGTAATAATATTGTTGATTTAAATTTTATAACTAATTTTTCCAACTAAATAATTAACATGAAATTAATGAAACCTATGTGTGTTTCTGTAATAATTCCAGTCTTTAATAATATAAAGACTTTAGAAAAAGCTGTAAATTCTGTATTATTTGAGCCTGCGGTGAAAGAAATATTTATAGTAGATGATGGTTCAAAGGATGGTTCAAAAGAATTAGGTCTTGAATTGGGGCATACATATTCACACATAAAGGTTTTAGAACACAAGGGAAAAAAAAATAGAGGAGCTGCTGCATCACGGAATCTTGGACTTACACATGCTTCATTTGATTGGGTTCAGTTCTTAGATGCCGATGATGAATTGTTGCCTAATAAAATTCCTGGTCAATTAAATTTGGCGAAAAAAGATTTTCCTTTTATTGTTGGAAATAGTGTTCATTTATTTCCAAATGGAAGAAAACATTTCAGAAAAGCAGATAATGATATTTGGAAAGGATTGATCAGGAGTAAATTAGGAGATACTTGTGCGAATCTTTGGAACAGAAATTTTTTGTTGGAGGTAGGGGGATGGGATGAATCTTTGACGAGTAGCCAAGAATATGATTTGATGTTTAGGTTATTAATACTTCATCCTAAAATTGTTTTTGATAACCGTTATTTAACTAATATTTACCATTCTGTAAATTCTATAAGCACTAATGTTGAGAAAAAAAATGAAAGAATGAAGAATTGGGTGGATTTGAGGGTAAAAATTAGAAATCATTTACAAAAAAATAATTCATTCGGCATAAAGTATCAATATTATTGGGCTGGTGCTGTGGGTATATTCTGTCATAATCAAGGCTGTGCTTTTCCATCGCATTTTAATTTCATTTTTTTTAGGCTTTATAATTTGGATATGACACTTAGAAAACAAATCCAAAAAATATTTAAGGTTTTATGAAAAAATTTTCATTCAAAAATAGTTTCTTTCATGTACAGTATTGGTTCATTAAGGAGAGTGCAAGAGCTTTGAAAATTGGTATACCATATGCAAGGATTATTAAATACTATCCAGCTTATATGAAGTCAAATCTTGGTTATTCTAAAGGACCAATTCAGCTTGGTATACCATTGATTACATTTGAGGCTATTGAATATCTTAAAAAATTGGTCCATCCTAAAATGAAGGTCTTTGAATATGGAAGTGGCGGTTCGACGAGATTTTTCGCAGAAAGGGTGTTAGAAGTTCATTCAGTTGAACACAATGAAGAATGGTATAGGATTGTTAAAGAAGCTCTTGTATCGAAGGAGAATTTAAATCTCTATCTTAAAACAGGGTGTAATGTAACAAAAGATTCATTTGATATAATTTCTGATGAGCCAGAAGATGGCTTAGATTACAGGGAGTATACCAAAGTGATTTCAAATTTTGCAGACAATTACTTTGACCTTGTATTTGTGGATGGAAAAGCTCGAAATGCTTGCATCCAACATGCGCTGCCAAAATTAAAATCAAATGGGATTTTAATAGTTGATAATTCAAATAGAAGAAAATTGGCAGATTCCTTAGATTTAATTAAAAACTCAATGGTATTAAGGAGCTTTGATCCATCTGTTGGGTCAAAGATTTTTACACAAACAAGTTTTTATAAAAAAATATAGTATGGAGTTCAAACATGTTTTAATAACTCGGTTTAATATCTTTTATAAAACCAAAATGGCTGAAAAGGGTTATGATCCTGAAATATGGCTAAATGAAAGGTTTGAAATATTCCAACAGTTTTGTTTCCCTTCTATAATCAATCAATCTAGCAAAAACTTTTACTGGTTTATCTATTTAGACAGCGAAACTCCAGAGTCAATTTTTACCCAACTTCATAAAATGACAAGTCCTTTCAAATTTATTCGTTTGATAGAAAAGAAGTTTTCAGTTTTTAGTTTAAGACCATATCTTAATGAAGATATTAATTTGATGTTTTCTGATGATTTTCAATTTTTGATTACTAGCCGTGTTGATACAGATGATATGCTTCACATGGATTTTATAGCAAAAATTCAACAAAATTTTCAAAACCAAGAATATTGTGCCTTGAATTTTAATAAGGGTTATATATATGATATTGATACTGGAGTTACATCAGTAACCATTCATAGGCAAAATCCTTTTATTTCATTAATTGAGAAAAAGTCGGAAGAAGGATTTAAGACAGTATTTCATAAGATTCATATTTCATATAAAGGTGATCCTTTGAAGATTGAAATATCCAATAGTATTCCTATGTGGTGCATGTCAGTACATGGACTAAATGTCAGTACAGGGTTTTACGGAAAAATAAACAAATTTCACCAGCCAAACTTAAAAGGTTTATTTTCTTTTGGATTTCAAAAAAAACCAAGCATTGTAAGTATTTTAAAATTCACCATTCGTTCATATCAGAGGACCTACTTTAAGATTAAATCTAAGGCTTCTTCTGTCTTAAGTTTCAATAACTAAATTGTTTTTTTCACCGATAATTCACTTGTTTTTTTATAAACAATTGAAATGCTAAGAAAAAATCCTTGCAATCTTATTGTTAATATATACAATTGAAAAACAACTGCGCATTAGTTTTGAAAACCAATAAGTTATTATGGTCTATTTTTCAGTAATTATTCCTGTATTTAAAGATGAGAAACGTTTAGTACTTTGTTTGAATGCTTTTCAAAACATGTTAATAATGGATTTTAGTTTTGAGGTAATCGTTGTTAATAATGATTCTGAGGATAACAAATTTGAAATTAATATTTCAAACTATTCATTTCCAATTTTCATACATCATGAAAAGAAACAAGGGTCTTATGCGGCCAGAAATATGGGAGTGAATAAATCAGTTGGAAAAATCATCGCATTTACAGATTCTGATATGATTCCGGAATCAAATTGGTTACAAACTGCATATAAATATTTTTCTAATGATACAGATAGAGCAATAGGTATATTAACGGGGCCTGTACCTCTATTTTATAAAAATCCAAAAAGATTAACTCCTGCTGAAGTTTACGAAAAATATACAGGATTTGATTTCGCAGGATATGCGAAAGAGGGATCCTGTGGTGCAGGTAATTGGTTTTCCTACAAAAATATCCTTGAAGAATTCGGCGGATTTAGAGAGGATTTAATGTCCAATGGCGATACAGAACTATCACTGAGGATTTCTAAAAAATACAAAGTGGTTTATATTCCTGACTTGGTTAATAGACATCCAGCCAGGTATACAATAGAAGAATTGGTTTATAGAAATCAAAGGATTCTCGGGGGAACTTATACAAGAAAATACAAAGGAAATTATAGCGGCTTTTTATTGCATACTCTTAATTTCATCCTTAGAAGATATAGGTTTTCACTGAAAAAATTCTTTACAATTCCGATTCAAGAATCTTGGGCAATTTTTATTGTTTGTAATTCCCTAAGTTGGGGGGCATTAAAAGAATGTTATGCATTATTAAACGGAAGGGAGACTAAAAGATGATTAAATTATTTTTTTACCACATAAAAAGAATTCTTGAATTCATGAATTCCATTTTTTTTAACAGAAACCTAAAGGGGTATAATGAAAAGGTAAGTGCCATAAAAACAATAGTTTACTTATATTTAAAATCTATAGAGAAAGAAGAAAAGGATGTAAGTGTAAATTTTTTCGATTTTAAAGTTATCGGCCCAAATGCTAGCTCATTGCTTTATTTATTTCAGGAGATTTTTTTAAATCGAGAATACTTTTTTGATTCTAAAACCGATAAACCAAAAATTATAGATTGCGGAGCTAATATCGGAATTGCCATTTTATACTTTAAAAAAATATATCCAAATGCTGAGATTATTGCAATAGAACCCAATCCTTACATGTTTAAATTCTTGATTCAAAATATTAAACAGAATGACTTAAAAAATATTTCAATTCTAAATTACTGCTTATCGGATAAAGAAGGATTTGAAAATTTTTATTTTGAAAAATTTGGAACAAATAATCTATCAGGTTCAATTTATAAGACAAGAGGAAATCAATTTCAAGTGAAAGTTGAGTCCAAAAAGCTTTCCTCAATTATTAACGATGATATTTTTGAAATAATAAAAATAGATGTTGAAGGTGCTGAGCGTCAAATTTTAAGGGATTTGGTTAATAATAATAAAATTAAATCAAGCAATAAATATTTTTTAGAATATCATCATCATTCTGAAATGACAAATAATTTCACGGAAATTATTAATTCTTTTGAAAAAGAAGGATACGACTTTAATGTTAAAGCAAATTTCAATCAAGTAAAATATTTTCAGGATATACTAGTTTTTTTTCAAAAACGTTGAATTAAGGTGATAAGCTTGGTGACACGTAAGTTTTTTAAGTTAAGAGTTCTCCTTTCATCAATCTTTATTGGATTGGGCTCTCTTAGCAGGATAAAAAATTATTCAAAGAAATCAAAGTTGGTTTATATTGATCTATCAAGGCCTGAAATATACCATAGATATTTTTACAATTTATGTAAGTATTTTTTAATGGAGAATTATATAGTTTCTATAAAATTTTCCATAAGAAATATTTATTATTTAAAATGTAATCCTGATTCGGATTTACTCTTTAAGGAAAAAAAATTGATAATTGGAAAACCAACAAATATTAACCCTATTCTTATTTTAGATGATAAACGTATTTCACCAAATTATTTTGATTTCATTATCAATCCTGAAACTAAAAAAAATTCCTATTTTGTTCCAATAGGCTTTCATCCTGATTTATACTTCTTGAATTTTTGGAAGAAAGATTTTTCGTTCTTGTATAAGAGACATAAAAGCTTATTTATGGCAGGAAATATGGGGAAAAATTATTCTAATGAATATAATGAAAATTTATTTTCTGCTATTAATAGATTTAAAATTAGCCAGTTAATCAATTCCTATGGAATCTTAAATAGAATTGATGTTAAAGATGAAATTGATTTTTTTGAAAACGTTAAAGACAGGTTAGTTTATTTTGTGGAGAAAAAAAACACATATCAAATTCCGCCTTCAAAGCTCTTCTATTTTTTAAGTAGATTTGATTTTTTCTTTGCAATGCCTGGAATGTATATGCCACTAAGTCACAATCTTATAGAAGCTATGTCTGTTGGTACAATTCCATTTTTGCAGGAAAGTTATGCTAACACTTTTCAGCCTCAATTAAAAAATGGTGTTGACTGTGTTACATTTAAAGGTACTGAAGATTTATATGAAAGAATTCAATATTTATTTTCAATGGATTCAAGTGAGGTAATTAAACTACGTCAAGGGGTTTGTGAATTTTACTTAGAAAATTTATCCTCAAAATCAATTGTTTCTAACCTATTAAATAGAAGTTACTCTAAGATTTATTTGATGGCGGAAGAGTATTCGGTTCAACAATTAATGCTTAATCGTGAAATTTAAAGATTATTAAGAACTTAGATATGTCTTTAGTTTCAGTTATTATTCCTGTTTTCAATAAGGTTGCTTTTATTAAAGAAACATTGGATTCGGCTTTAGCACAGACCTATCCACATATTGAATTAGTGGTAGTTAATGATGGTTCGACAGATGGTTCTTTTGAAATATTGAAAAAGTATGCAATAGAGCACCCGCAAAAAGTTAAATTGATTGACTCAATCAATAAGGGGGTTTCTGCTGCCATTAATTTGGGTATTAAGAAATCCCAAGGTGAATATATCCAATTTTTAGATGCAGATGACTTAATGTCTTCAGATAAGTTAGAGAGACAAATTAATCTATTAAAAGGTAGAGGGTCTAATGTTGTGGCTTCATGTGAATGGGTAAACTTTAAAAACAATAATAATCAATTTACTCAATTACCTTATGGTTTATTTCAGGATTTTGAATCTGGACTAGATTTATTATTAAGAATTTGGAATTATCAGGAGATGCACCAACCTGCGGTTTATTTGACACACAGAGATTTAATTGACAAAGCGGGACCATGGGATGAATCTTTAAGTATTAATCAAGATGGGGAATTTTTTTGTAGGGTATTGTTACATGCAAAACAAGTTTTGTTTGAACCGAGTGGGAAAGTTTTTTACCGAAAGCCAAGTGAAAATAATGTAAGTCAACAAAAGACTGAAAAGGCTATGGCTTCCCAATTGGCTTCCTTACAATTATATGAAAGGTATGTACTAAATGTGGAAGACTCTAGAAGAGTCAGGGTTGCATTAAAAAAAGTCTATCAAAAATTCATATATGACGTTTATCCCAATCATCTCCATTTACTTAAAGAGTCAGAGCAAATACAAGTCAAATTAGGCATTAAAGAAAAGGTTTTTATTGGCGGGCCAAAATTCCAGCTGATTTCAAAAATATTGGGCTTTAAAATTGCCCTAAAATTAAAACGGAGTTTAAAATTTTGAATTTAATGTTTTCTGTTATAATTCCCCTTTACAATAAAAAGTCATTTGTAAAAAGAGCAATTGATAGTGTACTAGCTCAATCATTTCAGGCTTTCGAAGTCATAGTCGTCGATGATGGGTCTTCAGATGGGGGCGGAAATTTAGTAAAGACGGAATATGGGGAAAAGGTCAAATTAATTAGCCAAGTTAACTTGGGCGTCTCTTCAGCAAGGAATGCAGGCATAAGGCAAGCGAATTATCCTTGGGTAGCTTTTTTGGATGCAGATGATTGTTGGTCTCCTTTTTTCTTAGAAAAAAATAGTCAAGTAATTCAAATTGATCAAAATATCAACATAATTGGATCTCAGTATTGTCTGGACAAAAGAAATTTGGAGGTAAAAAATAATTCACTAAAACTTAATAAGCTTAATCATTATTTTAAAAATGCAATCAATAATTATCTTTTTACATCTTCTTCCACAGTCGTTAGAAAAGAGTTTTTTAATAATAACATAGGGTTTAAATCATTTTTATGGTCTGGAGAAGATTTGGATGTATGGTTTAGAGTCAATCTTTGTGAAGGTAATGCGTATTTTATAGAAAATCCTTTAGCTTATTATTCAAGTGAAGATAACATCCGGTTGTCTAAAAAAAATGTACCCTTCGAAAAAACTTTTGTGTATCATTTAAAAAGTTTCTTAAAACCCATAGAAATTAAATGCAATGAAAAGAAAAAAGAGTTCGATGTTTTTATTGATAAGCTTATTTATGAATCACTAAGAACTAGGTATTTTCTTCCCGAATCGCATATGGTATCCAAGGAAATTTTGAACCTTAAAAAAGGGAATTATTTTTGGGCTGATTTGTATTATAAGTTGCCTTTTAGAATTGGTAACCTATTGGTAAATAGTACCCTATGCAGGAATTTTATAAGAAAATATTTTAAAGTATTATTTAGATTTGTTTATACGTGAAGATACCGGTCTCAGTAATTGTTCCTGTTTACAATACTCAGAAAACGCTGAATAGATGTTTGGATTCTATAGTTTCTCAAACATTTTCAGATTTTGAAGCTATAGTTATAGATGATGGTTCTACTGATAGCAGTTCTAAAATCTGCGATGAATATGCATTCAAAGATAAAAGATTTAAAGTGTTTCATACGTTAAATGCAGGCGTTAGTAGTGCAAGGAATTTAGGGATTGATTTAGCAAGAGGGGATTGGTTATGTTTTATTGACAGTGACGATTTTGTACAGCCCAACTATTTAGAAAATCTGATTGTAAATACTAAGGATGTACAGTTGGTTGTTTCAGGATTGAAGCGGATTTCTCAAAAGAACACCACTTTGGTGGAATTCCCTGATAAAATTGTAGAAATAGAAGATAAGATTTTTTACTTACAGCAATATCCACTTTCAGATATGGGATATCCTGTTTCTAAGTTATTTAAAAAAGAAGTTTTAAGGGATAACTCTATCAAGTTTGATATTCAAGTTCATATGTTTGAGGATGTCATTTTTTTATTCACTTACCTCTTACACTGTAAAAGAATCAATTTTACTAGCCAAACAGCCTACAACTACATGCTAGAGAACAGTATGCTTAGTTTAAAAATTAATGATTTCAAGAAAGAATATTTTGGATTTATGTCCCTATACAAGCTAGTTACGGAGGAACATGGAATTAGTCATTATGAGCTGCTCAATCAATATACAGCTCTGGGTTTTAGAATTTCAAGATTGATGAACAGATGTATTTCTATTTTGTATTTAAAAAATTATCCATCTTCTTTTTGCTTGAAGGCACTAGAAAATTTTCCTGAAGATACGTGGGTCCTTTTTAAGAAGTTTATTTTTCCGGAAAATTCAATAAAAAGGATAGTTAAATTTTTATTGATCAATAAGTATTTTAAAGCTTCCAACTTGATATTAAAACTATCTTATAGGTTAAAAAGATGAAGATTATTCGCCTTACTTCCTCTCTGGATTTCGGAGGTCAGGAAAAGCAGTATATATCTTTTACCAATCATCCTGATTTATTACAGCATTGTTATTATTTTGGATCTTTGGGCAAAGGTGGTTTTACAGAATCAGATCTAAAAACTAAGGGTTTTAATGTTGTGATTTTCGGCAATAATCCAGCCATTAAGAATCTAAAGAATATTTGGAAACTCTATTCGTGGTTTAAAAAAATTAAGCCAGATATAGTTCACACAGCTGTAGGTGAAGCTAACTTTCATGGAATCATTGCAGGAAAACTGGCAGGTGTTAAAATTTTACTTGCAGAAGAAGTAGGAATACCATCACATTCCAAGATTGCAGTATTTATTTTTGGATTGATCTATAAGTTAACTGACAAAGTGATCTGCGTCTCCAACTCAGTAAAAGATCATTTGATAAGAATTGGCGAGCTAAGGCCAGAAAAAGCCGAAGTTTTATATAATCCAGTCTCTCGACCCTTATTTTACGGCAGAGTTAAACAAGTAAATTTCACTATCGTTTCAGTTGGGCGCTTTGAAATAGTTAAAAATCAGCAGCTTTTAATTAACTCATTATCAAAAATTAAGAATCAAAAAGTTCAATTAATTTTAGTAGGTGAGGGATCAGAAAGAAAAAATTTAGAGAATCTTATTTACAAACTTGGACTTAAAGATAGGGTCCTAATCACAGGCTTTGTCAAAGATCCTTTTAAATGGCTTGAAAAAGCTGATTTATTTGTCTTACCATCTTTATCAGAGGGTTTTGGCATCGCTGCTGTCGAAGCCATGCAGCTAGGCATTCCTTGCCTTTGTTCAAATGTAGGGGGTATCCAGGAATTTATTGATAATGATAAGACTGGATGGTTATTTAATCCTTTAATTGAAAATGATCTTACTTCAAAATTAAATCATATTTTAAAATTACAAGAGGAGAAACGAATTGAAATTGGAATTAATGGGAAGATAGCGGTTAATAATAAATTCTCAGAAGAAAGCTATATTTTAAATCTTGAAAATTTTTATAATGAATTAGCAAATCATGATTAGGGTCTTGCATATTATGTCAACAGTGACTGGAGGAGGTGTAGAAAGAACAAGATTATCATTATCTAAATTTTTAAATAAAGATATTTTTGAAATGAAAATTATTGGAACCTTCAAAGGAGGGGAAGTTGCAAAGTGGATTGAAGAAGAAGGTGTTGATATTTTGGAAATCGGAGATTTTTCAGGTCCGTTTGACTGGGGAAAACATAAAAAAGTTCAGAAAATCATAAATGATTATAATCCTCATATTATTCATGGAGCAGTTTATGAAGGTGTTACCATGGCTGCTATCAATGGATTTTTAAAAAGAGCTCCTATCATTATTTTAGAAGAGACTTCTGATCCCCAAAATAGAAGTTTAAAAGCAAGTTTTCTATTGAGAATTTTTTCATGGGTTGCCGATAAATATATTGGAATTTCACCTAGTGTTTACGGTTATCTTATCAATAAAGTTAAAGTTGGACCTAAAAAAGCGATTTGGATAAATAACGGGATAGACATTCCAAGACCCATTTCTAATAAAGAAGTGTATTATTTAAAAGCTGATCTTGGAATTAAAGACGATGAAATTGTTGTAGGTGCTGTGGGTAGGATGATGAATCACCACAAAAGGTTTTCAGATTTGATAGAATCTTTAGTCAGTGTTAAATATAATAAAGTTAAACTTCTTTTAGTTGGAAGTGGGAGGGATGAAGAATTTTTACGATCAGTAGTAAAACAATTTAATCTCCAAGGAAAAGTAATTTTTGCAGGATATCATTATGATACCGCACCATACTATAAAGTAATGGATATTTTTTGTATACCCTCTGCCTATGAAGGTTTTGGATTAGTGGCAGCAGAGGCAATGATGAATGCTTTACCTGTCATTGCAACAAATGTTGGGGGGTTAAAAGAAGTAGTAGTTGATGAAGAAACGGGTTTTCTTATTACACCCTATTCTCCTTTAACTATTGCTGATAAAATACAATACCTTATTAATCACCCAGAAGAACGAAAAATGATGGGTGAAAAAGGATATCAGCGAGCTATGAAATATTATACAGCTGAGCGCTATTGCAGGGAAGTAGAGGATTTGTATTTAGATTTATTGAGGAAAAAGAGTATAATTAGATGATTCTGTTACTTAATTGTGGTTAAGTTTAGACCTAAAAGTTATTTTTTTAAGAAATGTTAGATATAATTCTAATAGCGTCATTGTTAATTGTTTTGGTAAACTCGAATTCGAGTATGGCTAAGAAGTTTGGTTTGTCCTACAAATATGAAGTGCATTTACATTACCTTCTTTTTTATCATCTGTTTTTTAGTCTATTTTTCACATGGTATATCCGGAATTTTGGAGGGGATTCTTATGGTTATTGGAAATTTGGGATGGAGCAGGTAATCATCAGAGGAGAAGTTAACTGGATGAGTTACTTTGGTGAAGGAACTAAATTTATTTTATGGTTGTGTTATTTTCCAAGTCAAATCTTTGGACTTTCCTATTTAACTGGTAATATACTCTTCGGTTTTTTGGGTTTTTTAGGTATTCGATATCTTTTTGTTCTTGTAGCTAAATTGTTTCCAATCAATCATAAGGTTCTCAACATCCCTTTATTTCCTTGGATTTTTTATTTTCTAAATCTTCATTTTTGGTCAGCGGGGGTAGGTAAAGATGCTATTTGTTTTTGGGGGATAGCTTGGTTTTTATTTTCGTTGCAAGAATATAAAACCCGTTGGTGGCAGGCAGCAATAGCATTATTTTTCGTTTATATGGCACGACCACATATGGGGCAAGCTTTGATTTCTGGTGCAGGAATAGCGATTCTTTTAGGATCAGAAGTGAGAATAGGTTATAAAATTCTTTTTAGTAGTATAGCTGCTGTTGGAGCGATATACCTTTTGCCAAGCACATTGGAAGCATTACGCTTGGAAGATCTTTCGATTGAATCTATGGAGACATTAGCTGATTCAAAAATAGGGAATTTAAATACCTCACATGTAGGTTCTCGCTTGGATTTGACAAATTATCCATGGCCCATGAAGCTTTTTACTTATATGTTTAGGCCCTTATTTATAGATGCGCATAATGTTGTTTCTTTTTTCTCCTCTTTCGAAAATGCTCTTTATTTATGGTTAAGTTTCTTTATCTATAGAAACTGGACACCTCAAGCTATTCGCGACATGCCATTGTTTATAAAAGCTGGTATGATAACATTCATCCCTGTAGCTCTCGCTTTTATGAATTCATTGAGTAATCTTGGAATTATCATGCGTATGAAAAACATGACCATGATTTACTTTTTACTCTTTTGTTTCTACCTGATTGCTCACAACAAAAAACTACGAATGGACCGAGTCAAAGAAAAAATTCTTTTCTACAAAAAACGGGATGCGCTTATCAAACAGAAACAAGAAAATCAGGCAAGATTGGAATAGTAGGCTATTTGAATAAGAGAAATAAACCAATCCTATGAATGCAATTTTTAAAATAAAATGACAATAAAACCCAGTATCCTTTTCCTTCCCAAATATCCCCGCATGGGTGCCTCTAGTCGCTTGCGGACCTATCAGTTTGTTGGATTGCTGGAAGCTGAAGGGTATCAGGTAGAAGTAAAGCCTTTTTTTAATGAACGCTATTTACAGCAATTATATAGTGGGAAAAAACCCGCAACTTGGAATATATTACGCTGCTACATGAGGCGTATCTGGATACTCCTTCGAGCCAAATCCTATCAGGTAATTTGGGTAGAGAAAGAAGTATTTCCGTATATTCCAGCTAGCTTAGAGAAATGGATGTACAGCTTTTTTAAAGGGAAGCTAATCCTTGATTTTGACGATGCTATTTTTCACAATTACGACTTGCATGAAAATCAATGGATTAGAAAGGTATTGGGAACTAAGATCGCACACATCATGCAACAAGCATCTGTTGTTTTGGCGGGTTCTCCCTATTTGGAGGAATATGCTAAGCGAGCAGGTGCTGTAAAAATAGTTTCCATGCCCACGGTCATTGATTGGAAAAAGTATAGTCAGGAGTTTCCTGTAATACCAGCCAATCAGCCGACGATTGGTTGGATAGGTTCACCCAGTACACAGCGATATTTGCATGAGTTGATTCCTGTATTCGGGCGGATATATGCGCAGAACGCATTTACATTACTAATCATCAATAGCAAAGAAAAACTAGCCTATTCCGGTGATATGATTCACTTGCAATGGTCGGAAGAGGTTGAAGTTGCTGCTATCCAACAAATGGATATAGGCATTATGCCTTTACCCGATAGTGCTTGGGAGCAAGGAAAGTGTGCCTATAAATTGATCCAATACATGGCCTGTGGCAAAGCTGTGATCGCATCTCCTGTAGGAGTGAATGTGGAAATAGTAAAAGATGGATACAATGGCTATTTAGCTGCTACGATGCAAGACTGGGAGGAAAAGCTGTTGTTTTTATTAAACAACCCCAATGAACGAAAAAACATGGGTAAAAATGGACAATCAATGGTTCAAGCAAACTATACCATTGACCAAAACATGAAACGGATTCGGAAACTTTTACAAGAGCTCCTATGACCCACAAGCGCTTGCTTTTGATTACCTGGGATTCCGGAAGTTCTAACTACCTGGAATCCTTATTTTTTCCTATACTCGCAGGTTTAGCACCATATGGATACGAATGCCATGTGGTACAGTTTTCTTGGGCTACACCTGCGGAAGTAGCACGAATTCAGGCAATCGCACAAAAACTTGGAATCCCTTACACGCAACTACCCATTCATCGCCAACCGCATGCGGCGCTTGGTGCGTTATGGACTGTTTACAAAGGCGTAGAACGGATCAAGCAATATGTTAAGGATCATCAGATACAACTCCTAATGCCTCGTTCCATCATGCCTGCGATAATGGTCAACCGTTTGCATGGTTGGCTACAACAACAAGACATTCAACTGATCTATGACGCAGATGGATTGAGTATTGAAGAGCGGGTTGATTTTGCAGGCTTAAAAAAAGGAAGTTTTCGATACCTTCAACAAAAAAAAGAAGAGTATAAAATCCTGACTGTTTCAGATAAAATTCTAACCCGAAGTCAACGAGCCATTCAATATTTACAAGAAAACCAACAACTTCCCCATAACAAAGCTTGCTATATAGTCAGCAATGGCAGGCCTACGAATCTCTTTCAGCGTTCCTTGGATGATCGTGCTTATTGGCGTAAAACCTGGGGATTGGAGGCCGAAGACTTGCTGCTAGCCTATACAGGATCTTTGGGAGTGCCCTATGCATGGGATCGTATGCTGGAAGTATTTACCCAAGTAGTAGCTTCACAACCCAACGCTCAGTTTTTGGTATTGACCCGTGAAAATCCAGAAACTATAGCGATTCCTTCACACCTTAGGTCGAAGATTCGAATAATCAAAGGAAGTTTCGATCAAATTCCTTCCTACCTCAGTGCTGCTGACATGGGAATTAGTTTGAGAAAACAAGCCCCAAGTTTAATGGGTTTGGCACCAATTAAAATTGGAGAATATTTACTAATGGGGTTACCCCTGATTCTTTCAGCAGGCATAGGGGATACCGAGGAACGACTGGGGAGTTATCCTTTTGTGTATATAGACAAAGAATTGAACGATAGTCAATTTCAGCATTGGTTAACACAAATCAGTCAATACGATGCTGAAAGCATTCGCAGGGTGGGATTGGAGCATTACAGTTTGGAACAAAGCATAGAATCTTACAGGCATGCTTTGGAAGACTGATATAGCAGGAGACGGTTTTCCCTATTTTTCTTGGATACTTATTGGTGTTCATGTTGGAATATCCCTAGTATTTACTTGGTATATTCAGGAGTATGGAGGAGATGCCCTGAAGTACTGGAATCTAACCGCAGAAACTGTTCCAGATCCCCATTCATGGATGCAGCATTGGGGAACTAGAACACTCTTTGTACAGTGGCTAACCTATCCTTTTTCACATATAATGGGTCTTCCATTCTGGTTGGTAAATTTGATCTATGCAGGGCTGACGCTTTGGGCGATTTTTCGTTTGTATGCCATCGCTGCTTCGATTCTTATATTGCAAGGAGCAGATGGGATGAGGATTAAAGCTTTGCAACTTGTGTTTCTCCTACCCAATTTACACTTTTGGACGGCTGGTATTGGGAAGGAAAGTTTGGCATTTGTTGCCTTGGTTTTGTATGTAGTCGGATGGACCCATCGCCCTTATGCATGGATATATTTACTTGCTGCCATAGCGCTTAGTTGGATGGTGCGGCCTTTGCAGGGAGCAGTCTTGGCGATATTTGTACCTTTTTGGTTTTTTCAAGCTAACTATAGTACTTTGATGAAAGGTGGAGTTCTAGTGCTAACAGCCCTTTTGTTCATTCCCATTTACCAATACCTCCAATTAATTAGCCATGTGGATTTGTTGTCACGAGCAGGAATTCAAGCCTTTTTCCAAGGACAACAAGAATTTCTAGCGGGGTTTCAAGCCGGTTCTTTCGTAGATATGCAAGACTATGCCTGGTGGGAAGTAGTGGGAACCTTTTTGTTTCGTCCATTGCTATGGGAGGGAGGTTCTTTTTGGCAAGTAGCCGCTGCTTTGGAAAATACCTTGCTATTATTATTCTTTGGTGTATTCGTTTTTTCCCTTTTGCTAGGGAAAATACCTAAAATCTTTTGGCCGGTGTTAGTAGCAAGTGCCTTGATTTGTACAGTCTATGCCTTCAGTCTCAACAATTTTGGGATCATGATGCGTATGAAAAGTATTTTCATGATTTTTATTTATGTTGGTGCTATCTTGGGCCTTCATCAACTCGTGAACGCTTTCCAAAAATATAAACACACTTGAAAAGTGCGCTGATCATATCCTTGGACTTTGAACTGCATTGGGGCAGGTTTGACAAATATGATATCCAAAAGGATCGAAATTATTATCAATTAACCCGATCGGTCATTCCGGAGATCCTGCATCTTTTCGATCTCTACCATATCCGGGCAACCTGGGCTACGGTTGGTTCTTTGATGGCAGAATCACTAGAGGAATGGAGAACCTTTCTTCCGAGCAATTTACCTAGCTATGAACAATCGAAGTATTCGGCCTATGAGTGGGTAAAAAAATCGGACTTTTTACATAAAGATTGTTTGTTTGCTCCTGACTTGGTTCAGCGTATTTTGGAGCATCCCTTACAGGAACTCGGGAGTCATGCCTTTGCGCATTATTATACTTCTGAAAAGGGTCAGCAAGATATGGGCTTCCAAGCTGACTTACGAGCTGCCAAAAAAATAGCGCAAGAAAAATTCAGTCATACCTTGCGAAGCTTGGTATTTCCAAGAAATCAATACCATCCAAATGCCTTGCACATAGCCAAAGAAGAAGGCTTTGATATTGTGCGTTCCAATCCCGAGGATTGGTATTGGAAGCGACCAAATCGTGAAAACCTTCTCAAGAAAATTTTTCGTACGGGAGACACCGTATTTTCACTGGGCAAATCTTCCATTTATGAAAACTTAGAACGCTCTGAGGAAGGCTGGTTCAAATTGCCAGCTTCCCGATCGCTTAGACCAAACCATCAAAGTTCCTTATTTAATGAACGAAGAGTTCGGAGAATTCAAGAGGAAATGACGCTAGCTGCCGAAAGGGGAGGTGTCTATCATTTGTGGTCGCATCCGCATAAATTTGGTTACTATCCGAAAGAGAACATGGCTAATCTCCAAGAAATCCTCAATACCTTCTACGCCCTCCGTCTCACCCACGGGATGGAAAGCCACTCGATGGGAAGCTTCGTAGTGAGTAGTGAACAGTGAACAGTGCATTGGAATGAGGAATACTTGTGCTGAGTTTGTCGAAGCAAGGAATGCTTGTGCTGAGCTTGTCGAAGCACTTGTGCTGAGCGTAGTCGAAGTAAGGAATAAATTGGTCCTGCGGATTTTTAGCCACGTAATAAATTGGAATAGAAAGGTGTTTTCAAAAAACCGTTAGGATACGAGGATTACAAATTCTCTTCGTCTGAGTTCGAGATTACAAAGCTCGAACAGCACGACCAACGCAAAACCCCGATAGGGTTTCAATCCCGCAGAGCATTAGCCCCGAGTGCAAACTCGGGGTTTGATGATAGTACACTCATAGGTCCTCCCAACCCCTGAAAGGGGTTGAATTCAACCCTGAACCTTCTTAGCACTTGAATTATATTCAAAAAACCCTTTTACCAATCATTTCCCGTCAAATTCAACTCCTACCGGAGTTGGGCTGACCAATGCTGATTCTCCTTTTAAACCCCGGGTAGCAACCCGGGGCAAATAACCTTCGGTAGTTGATTCCTCCGGAATCTTGCTTGCAATAGCCAATACTTTTCAATTCTACTAAACCTTCTCGTTTCCACTACCCGAATTTTTACTTTGTACTTAGTACAATTTCATCCTTCCTCCCTCATCCTTCCCCCTACATTGTCAGGTCATGAAATTTTTTTGCCATCTTATATAATTCTTGAATGCTTAAACGAAGTCTTCGATCCCAGCGGGATCACATATTTATAGTTAAAATACGTTTAGGGACAGGTGCGACTCCGAAGGAGTCGAATGTCTCTAGCCGGAACTAACTTAGCTATAAACATATGACCTCTCCGAGGTCGGAATTTTTCGCATTAAAACCTAATGCGTATACTTTATACACTCAGCATTAGTAAAAGTAATTTCATCCGTTATTCAAAAACAATTCACGCAGGTCCAATACCCGCCCCTGTCTTAACTCTTGCTTCCCCGATACTCGGGGCAGGCTTTGTCTCTTGTTTCTAACTTCTCGCATCTCGTCTCTATTACTAGAATCCCTACCTGGTACTTCGTACTTGGTACTTGGTACAATCCCACCCTTCATCTTACTACAATTCCGCGCATTCCGTGCTTTCCGCGAGAATTCCCCAATTTTCTGTAAATTCCGTATCTTCATCGAGCGCTAATCACATGCACACAAAAAACCTTTTCAATCGACAATTTACCCTCATCCTCTTATCCCTTGGGGTATGGTTGCTGGTTTTGCTTTTGTTGGGTGGCTTGGATGGGGAGCGGGATGTGCCAATGATGTGGTTGGTTAGTGGGGCATATACCGGGGAGGTGGAGTATTATACGGGTTTCTTGCATCCAATTTTATCGGGACTTTTGGCGAGTTTGTATAGTAGTAGCCCAAGCGTACCCTGGTATAGCATTGTCTGGTATGTAATCATCTCCATTTGTTTTTACCAATTTATAGGTATAACGAGTCAAATAGCTAACAATAAATGGATTATAAGCTTATTAATTGCTAGCTTTTTACTGATCCTCTTGGGGCAGATTACTGCTTTATCTTACACCTTGGTGGCGGGTTTAGCAACTGCTGTAGGTTTAGGGGGACTGATAGCGGCTAGTCAACATGGAAAGACTTTCGCCAAATACCAATTCATTTCTTCTAGCTTGTTATTGGTAGCTGTTTTAGTCGACTACAAGACTTTCTTTTTATTGTTTTGGATAACGCTTGCATACCTACTCATTTTTCTTTCCAAGCAGGTTATTTTGAGTTTTTTCAAAGTGAATAGAACAATTTTTATCTTAATGCTTTTGTTGATTTCTATACAGGGTGGTTTTCGCTTTTCACTCAAATACAGCAGCTTTGAGAAGTTCACTCAGGCCCGCACATCAGTAATCGATCATCCTGTTTTTCAGTTTTCTATGGAATCCAACCCTTCCGCAATGGACAACTCATGGGTATATTTTTCTCATGGATTGCAGGAAAAGACGGATGCTCCAAGCCTTGAGGAGTTGGAAACAATGTTGGCAGTACTAAAGAGGGGATATTGGAAACAGGCTTACTTCCAATTTTATGTTTCCCAATTGTTTACAGGATTAGCCAATAATATCTTGCTTATTTCGCTAGTAGGGGCTGTTTTGCTGATTTTGATACTTTATAGTTCACATACCAGACAATTATTGTTTTTTATAGGGTTATTGGGAATTGTTCAATTGGCGCATGCCTATTTATATGGATTTTCAGGGAGTATAAGCATTGGATTGTTAGTGCTTTTATTAGGACTAGGAATTATCAATTTTTCCAATCAACCAAAAACAGTTCACCCGTGGATTATCTATTCTCTGGTATTCGCTATAGGTGCAATGGTCCTATATCAAGGAGTACAAGTTTTGCAAGAACAATCAGAGAGAAAAAGCAAGTTTCGTGAGTTGGAAGCATGTTTGGAGTTTGTTCCCGATGAGCAATTGATAATTTATATGGGGCAGGATAGAGGCTTTTTCCCAGTAAGCTCCTACAAGCAAAGATTCCCATTTACCATCCTGGATTGGTTTTCCAGGAGTCCTATGCAACAAAAAAGGTATGCTGATTATGGTGTCAAAACATGGGAAGATGCACCTCAACTCTATATCATTCAACCCAAGGGTTCTGAAACGATGAGTAATTATTTACAGGAATTTTTTGGAGGGTATAACTTAGAACAAGTGGGGATTTCAGGAACGTTCGAAGTCTTAAGGGTATGGAAAAGGGAATTGTAAGGGAAAGGGTAGGAGGTGAAAGGTTCAAGGAGGGGATTCACGAATTAAATATAAACCACGAATTACGCGAATTACACAAATGCTTTTTTTCGTGAGATCATTGCCATGGGGTAGTCTATTTCTGGCATTGAGCAATGAACAATTTTTTCTCGCATGGCTCGCAATTACACAAATCATCCAGAAATCTAAAACCTTCCTAACGGATGGCAAGCATGCCTTCTGAAATTTTATAAACCACGAATTGCGCAAATTGCACAAATACTTTTTAGTGGTGAGATCATTGCATTGGGGTAGTCTATTTCTGGCATTGAGCAATGAACAATTTTTTCTCGCATGGCTCGCAATTCCACTAACCGTCCAGAAATCTAAAATCATATTAACGGATGGCAAGTATGCCTTCTGAAATTTTATAAACCACGAATTACGCTAATTACACAAATATTTTTTACTGGTGAGATCACCGCAAGGAGGTGGCTTACCTCTGGCATTGACCAATTGACAATTTTTTCTCGC